>CAYOHU010000141.1:0-5289 GCA_964403845.1 uncultured Acetatifactor sp. | reverse complement strand
TAGCGGTTATTACAGGTCCTAATATGGCCGGCAAATCCACTTATATGCGTCAAACGGCATTAATTGTATTGATGGCACAGATTGGTTGCTTTGTACCTGCCAAAACTGCAAACATAGGTATTGTAGATCGCATTTTTACCCGTGTAGGAGCGTCTGATGATTTGGCAAGCGGTCAGTCAACCTTTATGGTTGAGATGAACGAGGTGGCGAATATCCTTCGTAATGCAACCTCTAACAGCCTTTTGATCTTGGATGAGATTGGCCGAGGTACTTCCACCTTTGACGGTCTGTCTATCGCTTGGGCAGTAATCGAGCATATCAGCAACCGAAAGCTTCTGGGAGCCAAGACCCTGTTTGCAACGCATTACCACGAACTGACTGAACTGGAAGGGAAGATGAATAATGTGAACAACTATTGTATCGCTGTGAAGGAGTGCGGCGATGACATTGTGTTCCTGCGTAAAATCGTAAAGGGCGGTGCTGATAAAAGCTATGGCATTCAGGTTGCCAAGCTTGCAGGGGTACCTGACATGGTTATTGATCGTGCAAAGGAAATTGTGAAGCAGCTCAGTGACAACGATATTACCGAAAAGGTTCAGAGCATCGCGGTTGACACGAAACCTGACAGGGGCAAAAAGCAGCCTAAGTACGATGAGGTGGATTTAGCGCAGATGTCATTGTTTGATACCGTAACAGATGAGGATATATTGAAGGAGCTGCGGGAGATTGAGGTGACGACATTGACACCGCTGGATGCTTTAAATACCCTGTATCGTTTGCAAAATAAGTTAAAGAATCGATGGCAATAGGGTATGACAGAAATTGTAACAATATCCAAACATAATATTTCGGTAACTATTCAGCACCCCATTCGCAAAAACGTGCTTTCAGCACTTTCCTTTTGCTCATGTGGTTACTTCGCTACATAAATTTGTAAATACACTTCTGCTCATGCAGGCATGGCAGCCGCATATTCACAGATTTGCGTGGCTTAGAATAGTTACATATTTCGGAGGTGGAACAGTGCCACAGATACATATTTTAGATTCGGAAACCATTGATAAAATTGCTGCTGGAGAGGTGGTGGAGAGACCTGCCAGTGTCGTGAAGGAGCTGGTGGAGAACGCTGTAGATGCAGGAGCTACCGCAATTACCGTGGAAGCGAAGGATGGCGGAATAGAGTTTATTCGTGTGACTGATAATGGAAATGGTATGGAAAAA
The DNA here is from genome assembly GCA_964403845.1 of uncultured Acetatifactor sp. Taxonomy (GTDB): domain Bacteria; phylum Bacillota; class Clostridia; order Lachnospirales; family Lachnospiraceae; genus Acetatifactor. Next base: position 4,068 of record CAYOHU010000141.1, on the reverse strand, counting down.
GAGCAGGTCCGTACCGCATTTTTACGTCATGCTACCAGTAAAATTGAGAATGCAGAGGATCTGGTGCGTATTTCCAGTCTGGGATTTCGAGGGGAGGCTCTTTCCAGTATCGCCGCAGTGTCAAAGGTGGAAGTGATTACAAAGACTAAGAATAGCATAATCGGAACCCGTATTGTGATGGAGGGGGCAGTCGAGAAAAGCTTTGATGAAATTGGTGCACCTGACGGAACTACCTTTATTATGCGGAATTTATTCTTCAACACACCGGTGCGGCGGAAATTTTTAAAACAGCCGGCAACGGAGGGTGGTTATATAGCAGATTTGATGGAGCATCTTGCACTGTCCAGACCGGATATTTCCTTTAAGTTTGTATTGGGAAACCAGACTCGTTTTCATACTTCAGGGAACGGGAATCTGCGGGAAGTGATTTATCGTATTTATGGCAGGGAGGTTGCAAGTGAGCTGGTACCTATTCAAATCGAGAAGGATGGAATTCGTGTAGAAGGTTTTTTGGGAAAACCTGTTTTAGTACGTTCGAACCGCAATTTTGAAATATACTATATCAACGGACGCTTTATCAAAAGCGGTGTAATTGCGAAAGCTATTGAAGAAGGTTACAAGGAATATCTGATGCAGCACAAATTTCCATTCTGTGTTTTACATATTAAAATGGAAATGCAGAACGTGGATGTGAATGTACATCCCACAAAAATGGATGTTCGTTTCAGTAATCCCATTGCTTTTTGCCATATGTTGGAAAATGCGGTTCGTGATGTGCTAAAGCAGAGAGAAATGATTCCGGACGCGTCACTTTCGGAGGAAAAAACAGAACAAAGTGCTGAGAGGGAAGCAATCAAACAAGCACAGAAAATTTCAACTCCGGAGCCGTTTGAACGGAAGCGTGAAGAAGAATACAGGGTAATGGAGGAAGCCCGGTACGAGGCTGCTATGCCGAAACATAACGACTTTAAACAAAACCCCGTGTGGAGTCGTGTGCTGGCTGATAAGGTTGAATGGGAAGCAGCTGTATGTAATAATCATCAGACAGAAAATAATGAGATATCCGTTGACCTTGAAAAGAAAATGTCTTACAAAGAAGAGGAAGAGTTCTTCATTGAAGCACCCTCCTCAGAAGAAGAGACAGAACAAAAATCTGCTGACAGCACTCCGCAAGCTGTTGAAACAAAATTGCAGGCGCAGGATACGGTTGTCTCCTCTGAACAGATGAACCTTTTTGAAGAAAAGCTATTAACAGTGGAGAACCGATCCAAATATCACATTATCGGGCAGGTCTTTGACACCTTTTGGTTGATTCAATTTGAAGACAGATTATTGATCATCGACCAACATGCAGCTCACGAAAAGGTCATGTATGAGCGTCTGATGAAACAGTATCATGAGAAACAGGTAGTATCTCAAAATCTGATGCCGCCTGTGATTGTCAGTCTTTCGAGTCAGGAGGAAGTGGTGCTGAAGGAGCATAAGGAGACCTTCGCGGAACTGGGCTTTGAAGCGGAATCCTTCGGAGGAACGGAGTATGCGCTTCGAAGCGTGCCGGTGGATCTGTATGGCTGTGGCGAAAAGGAGATGTTTTTGGAGGTGCTGGATGAATTATGCGAAGGCGGTAGAAGTAATATCCGTGTAGTGGAAGAAAAAATTGCATCCATGTCCTGTAAGGCTGCCGTAAAGGGAAATAACCGATTGAGCTACGAAGAAGCGGAACAGCTGATAGATGAACTTCTCACATTGGAAAACCCTTATAACTGCCCACATGGCAGACCTACCATTATTTCCATGACCAAGACTGAGATGGAGAAGAAATTTAAGCGGATTGTATAAAATATTATTTAAAACTACCTTCTTTAGGAATTGTTTCTTCTGCACATAGAGTTGTCATGATTTTGGAGTTTCGAAATCGCCCGGTTAAATAGTAAAATGAGAGGAGGCATGTAGGATGGATAAAAAGCCGATGATTGTTTTGACAGGTCCTACAGCAGTAGGTAAGACCAAGCTTTCCATAGCCCTTGCAAAAGAAGTGAAAGGAGAAATCATTTCCGCTGATTCCATGCAGGTTTATAAGTATATGGATATTGGTTCTGCCAAAATTACTCCGGAAGAAATGCAGGGCATTCCTCATCATTTAATTGATATTCTGGAGCCGTGGGACGAATTTAATGTGGTTGTATTTAAGCAAAAATGCGAGGAAAGTCTGACAGGAATCTATGAGAGAGGTCATATTCCAATCGTAACCGGGGGAACAGGCTTCTATATTCAGGCACTTCTTCGGGACATTGACTTTACAGAGAATGAGGAAAATACGGCATTTAGACAATCGTTAGAAAAACTTGCTGAGGAGCAGGGGGCAGAAGTGCTGCATGAAATGCTTTGCAAAGTGGATCCTGTTTCAGCAGAAGCGATACATGCCAACAATATCAAACGGGTGATTCGCGCGTTGGAATTTTATGAGCTTACAAAAACCCCTATATCTGTTCATAACCGGCAGGAAAAACAAAAGGATAGTGCTTATAATTCCTGTTATTTTGTTTTAAATGATGAGAGGAAGCGTCTTTACGAGAGGATTGAGCAGCGCATTGATGAAATGCTGGAACAGGGGCTGGTGGAAGAGGTACAGAAGCTGCGTGATATGGGCTGCCGTCGTGGCATGGTATCCATGCAGGGCTTAGGCTACAAGGAGATTTTGGCATTTCTGGAAGGAGAGATGCCCCTGGAGGAAGCAGTTTCCATATTAAAACGCGATACAAGACATTTTGCCAAGAGACAGCTTACCTGGTTTCGCAGGGAAAAGGATGTAATTTGGGTGGATAAGGACCGGTTTGAATATGATGAGTCTAAAATGTTAGCATTCATGCTGGATAAATGCAGAAAGCAAGGTATGATATGAGAGGGTAACAGGTAACACATTTTAAACAAAGGAGTTTTACGGATTTTATGAAAGAAAAGATACAGCATATGAAAGAGTTATATCAATCCATGGGAATCTGCCAAGAGGTTTATCTCTATGGTGAACAGATTATCGAAAATTTGAGAGAACGTTTTGCAGAGATTGATGCTAATGCAGAATATAATCAATTAAAGGTATTGAATGCCATGCAGGAGAGTCAGGTCAGTGAAGCCTGTCTTCTGGGAACCACCGGTTACGGATATAATGATTTGGGACGTGATACATTGGAAACCGTTTATGCCAAGGTGTTTCATGCTGAGGATGCACTTGTACGACCTCAGATAACCTGCGGAACACATGCCCTTGCATTGGCTCTGATGAGTAATCTGCGACCGGGTGACGAGTTGCTTTCTCCGGTAGGCAAGCCTTATGACACCTTGGAGGAGGTAATCGGGATTCGTCCCTCGAAGGGTTCGCTTGCGGAGTACGGAGTGACCTACAAACAGGTTAATTTGCTTCCTGACGGAAGCTTTGACTATGACAATATCAGAAAGAATATCAACGAGAGAACCAAGCTTGTCACCATCCAGCGTTCCAAGGGATATCAGACCCGACCTACCTTGTCCGTGGAAAAAATCGGTGAATTGATTACCTTCCTGAAAGGACTGAAGCCGGATGTCATCTGTATGGTTGATAATTGCTACGGTGAGTTTGTGGAAACCATAGAGCCCACTGATGTGGGAGCCGATATGGTGGTTGGCTCGTTGATAAAGAATCCGGGCGGCGGTCTTGCTCCCATCGGGGGCTATATTGTCGGTAAAAGAGAATGCGTGGAAAATGCAGCATATCGTCTCACCTCCCCCGGACTCGGAAAAGAGGTTGGCGCATCTTTGGGCGTTATGACCAACTTCTATCAGGGCTTTTTTCTTGCACCTACGGTGACAGCAGGTGCACTGAAGGGAGCTATATTTGCTGCTAATATCTATGAACGGTTGGGATTTTCGGTAATTCCTAACGGCAGTGAGAGCAGACATGATATCATTCAGGCAGTGACCTTCGGAAATCCGGAGGGTGTGATTGCATTTTGCGAAGGAATTCAGGCTGCTGCACCGGTGCACTGAAGGGAGCTATATTTGCTGCTAATATCTATGAACGGTTGGGATTTT
>CAYOHU010000140.1:0-5304 GCA_964403845.1 uncultured Acetatifactor sp. | reverse complement strand
GGTGAAGGTCTTACACAAATCTTTTACCTGCAATACTTCTTCCATATGCCCCTCTTTTCTCCTTTTTCTGCTGTACACAGCAATTTAGTATTACGGATGTTCTTTCGTCACACTGCCGGATAACCTTGGATTCCCATAGCCACACAGACAAAATATAAAATCACCAAATGTAACGGATAAAACACATAAAACACATATTTTAAGTTCCAGCCTCTTTTCCCATTATAGAACGCAATAGGAAGAAAAGCAATTGATGCGACATTCTCCCACAGGAAGGAACACGCACCGGCTACTAATTGTAACCCCTTATTCCAACGAAAAAGGTATAGAACGATGATGCACACAATTCCCTTCGCACCATAATCCGTCCTTAACAGCTCTGCCAGAAAAGCTCCTGCCCCAAAAAGCGCAAGCTCTGTCAGATACTTCACCATGCTCTGCAGTGCCTCGTTCTTTTTCCCCGCAGCACTCCTCACCTTCTCATCTAATGCATCCATTGCAAGCATGACAGCCATACCGATAAACAGCGTAAAAAAAACATTCTGGTATTTAAACTCTATCACCCTGCTGCTAAATGCCAGATCAAAAGGAATCTCCGAAAGCAATGCAAATGTACCAAGACGAAGTATATATTTTACCTTGTTACCGGTCTTCTGAAAACCCTCCACTAATAAAAAGCAATAAATCGGAAAGGCGATTCTCCCGATATTCCGCAAAACCTGATATGTCTGATACAGCTCCCCATAGACGAGCAAGCCGGCAGCATCCCTTCGCACACTTATGTCTATCAGCATTCTGGCAACAATCACTGCACCCACATGGTCTACCAGCATGGCAATCAACGCTATTACCTTTAAAGTACTTCCGCTGATTCCGCCCTGACGCGTTATTCGGCTGCCACCTACTTTCTGTTCCATCATCTCTTCCTGCTTTCCGGTTTACCTCTGCCACGCATGTTGTAATAAGCAATTAATACAATACTGCACCGTTGTTGTTTTGTCAATGTAATTATATGCACGTTGTCTCCACGTAACGTGCAATCATATCATATTTTTCAAGACACTCCTTATCCCTTAGAATGCACCGCAGCTTCCGTCCATCCTAACCAACCTTATAACCGGTTCCCCATACTACCTTCAGATATTTGGGGTTCTTTGGATTACTCTCTATTTTCTCGCGAATATGACGGATATGTACAGCAATGGTATTATCCGCACCAATGGGCTGCATCTGCCAGATGGATTCGTAAATCTGATCGATAGACAATACCCTTCCCCGCTGCTGCGCCAAAAGCCGCAGAATCTTATACTCAATAGGAGTCAGCTTCACTTCCCTGCCATCCACGGTCACGGTTCTGTGAATATCATTGACTTCCAACCCATCCACCCTGTAAATAGAATCAATATTGACACAGAGATTCACTAGCTGAAGATACCTTCTCAGCTGGGATTTCACTCTGGCTAACAGCTCCAAGGGATTACAGCCTGCGGTCACATAATCATCCGCACCGGCATTCAGTGCCATTATTTTGGCTGTTTCCGCCACCTGCGAGGATATGATGATAATCGGAATCCGGCTTTTTTTTCGAAGCTCAGCAATTAATTCGATTCCGCTTCCCATATTCTTTGTATCCAGCTTAACATCTATCATCATGAGGTGGATGGGCATCCGGTCCAATGACGTGAAAAGCTCCTCTCTGGCAGCAGCAACCACCATGTGCAAGCCCTCTTTTGCAAACAAGGGCTTCATATCCTCAACAATACCTGTATCATTATTAAATACCATAATATTCTTATCCATTCTCGAAATCCCCCTATCAAATCTCAACCATTACTTCGAGTTCCAAGGTTATTCTTTTCCGGGCAATAAAATACCCTGCAAAGTATTAGACTACTTTACAGGGCATTTTGTTTCCCATTGATTGATAATTACTCAAAATTTTTTATTCATAATATACCTTCATCAGCATCAGACCCTTAGCCGGTGCAAGGTATCCCGCTGCGTCTCTGCTTTTCGCCTCCAAAACCTCCGGAATGCTCTCAGGTCTACGCTTTCCTGTGCCTACCTCCAAAAGAGTTCCCATGATAATCCGCACCATGTGATGTAGGAAACCGTTTCCCTCAAACGTAAATGTCAGCATTCCCTCCTGCCTGTCAATAGCAATCCGGTCAATCCGTCTTACCGTCGATTTTTTCCCTTTCTTTGCAGAGGTAAAGGCTTTGAAATCATGCTCTCCAACGAGAAAATCGGCTGCCCGCCGCATCGCATCAACATCTAAGCGTTCCTGAACTGTCAGGGCATATCTTCGCCAAAACACGTTAGGCACGGAGCTGTTAATCACCCGATAACAATAGCATTTGCCTGTTGCATTTAATCTGCTGTGAAACCGGGGTGCAGCCTCACTAACCGAAAGCACAGCAATATCCTCCGGCAGATAATGATTGATATAGGTCTGCATTTCTTCTAAGGACATTTCTTGATTTGTATGGAAATTAGCCACCTGTCCTGCTGCATGAACACCTGCATCCGTCCTGCCGCTTGCCTGCAATTCAACAGGCTCACCGCACATCCTTGTAAGCAGCGTCTCAAGCTTTCCCTGAATCGTATTATCGCCGGTCAGTTGTTTCTGCCATCCCAAATATTTCGTTCCTTCATATTGCAGCAGAAGCTTAATGTTTCGCATCCTCTTCCTCCTTCATAAGTCTGCGTTTTTTCTCAGCCTCCTCCCTCTGCATCTCATTCACCAATACCATGTCTTCCGGCCGAAGCTTTCGAAAATGATCAATCCCGGCTGCCAGAATCAGAATACTGTTCTTGGTCGTCTCAAAGGCACCTTCCTCATACATAGTATAAACAATCAATCCTACGGGAACTGCAACTATCATACCAATGACACCACTGAGCTTGTAACCCAAATATAAAAGAAACAGGGTAGGAATCGGTGCTACACCGATAGAATCCCCAACGATTTTGGGCTGAATCAACTGACGGGCAAGCTGTCCGCCGCCCCAAATGATCAGAAGACCTATCGCCATCTGATAATCAGAGCTTAGAATTTTAATGATAGCCCAGGGTATCATGACCGTACCCGTTCCAAAAAACGGAAAGAAATCCAAAAATGCAATTCCCAGCGCAATCAGAAACGCATATCTCACCCTCAGAACACTGAGGCCTATAAATACCAGTAAATACATCCATATTTCAATTTTGAGCTGGGCTTTAAAATAACCACCTACCGCTTTTCCCAATCCTCTTTTCAGCATGTTGAAACGGGTCAAAAAGGAAACCGGCAATGTCCTTTGGAAAAAATCTTTGATGGTATTCTTCTCTGCAACAAACAGATAAGAGGAAAGAAGCGCCATGATAATTCCAATGATGATGGACGGAAGACTTCTGGCAAAATTCCCTACTGCAGTAATGGTAGGGGTGCTGATCTTACCGAGCCATTCTCCAACATAGCTTCCGATTTCAGCAGTAATCTCGGTAATACCATCCTGAACATTCCCGGGCAATCTGCGATAGATTGTATTAAAGTTTTTACCGATGTCATCGAAATCCTGCTCCGCGCTGGCCCAGATGGAAGGCAGATAATTGATCAATCCAACAATTTCGTCCACCAGCTTCGCACCCACTAAGTATATCAGCAGCACAATAAGACCTATCACCACAATAATGACAAATGCACTTCCGGCCTTTCGCTTAATCTTCACCTTATCTTCAAAAAAGCGCACCATGGGTGCTGCTATCAATGCAAGAATCCATCCCGCCACGAAGGGTGAAAAATAAATAAGAATACGTGGTACTGCAAAAAGAATCAGTAACAAAAGCAGTATCGCTATGGCGATGTTTGTCAATGCTTTTACATATGTTTTCATCCAACACTTCCTCCCGTGTTTTCAGGCTCTGCAATCAATCGATCCACAATCGCATATATCTCTTCCCGCCCCTGCTTCGTCTCAGCAGAAAAGGGAATCACGTTTGTATCTGCTCCGGCTCCCAGCGTAGTTTTGATTAATTTCACCTGCTTTTGGAGCTGACTGCGTTTGATTTTATCCAGCTTCGTGGCAATAATAATGGGATCATACCCCTGTTTACGAATCCAATCATACATGATGCAGTCATTATTGGAGGGAGCGTGTCTGATATCGATCAAAAGAAATACTGCCTTCAATTGTTTGGACCTGTGAAGATAATCTTCAATCATTTTACCCCACTGTGCCTTAACATGCTCACTGACCTGTGCATACCCGTATCCCGGCAAATCCACAAAATAGATTGCATCATTGATATTATAATAATTAATTGTCTGAGTCTTACCCGGCTGTGAACTGGTCCTCGCCAGAGACTTACGATTCATCAGTGCATTGATCAGAGAGGATTTTCCGACATTACTCTTCCCCGCAAACGCTACCTCCGGATGGAGGTTCTCAGGCAGCTTACTGGTAATGCCGCATACCGTTTCCAAACTTACATTTTTAATAATCATACTTTCCTCACTTCTTGCGTGAAAAACGCCGCAGGTTCCCCGGCGGCGTTTCCTGCACAAGACGCTGCCGCCTTATGTTGCTTTTCGCTTATTACTTCTATTTTGCTTTCTTCTTTATCTCTTTACGGAAGGTTAATGGCTCACCCTTTCCTTCCACAGCGTCCTTTGTGACAACACATGCATCAATAGTCTCATCGGAAGGAATCTGATACATGGTATCCATCATGACACTCTCCATAATGGAGCGCAGACCACGGGCACCGGTCTTTCTCTCAAATGCCTGTTCTGCAATAGCTTCCACAGCTTCTTTTTCAAAGCTAAGCTCCACTTCATCCATCTCAAACAGCTTCTGATACTGCTTAATCAGAGCGTTCTTCGGCTCCTGCAAAATCTTCACAAGTGCTTCTTTATCAAGTCCCTGCAAGGATACGCAGATTGGAACACGCCCTACGAACTCAGGGATCAAACCAAATTTTACAAGATCATGAGGTGTTACCTCTTGAAGCAGATCACTGACCTCCTTGTTGGATTTCTGGGTCACTCCGGTATTGAAACCGATGGATTTACGATCCAAACGTGCTTCTACGATTTTATCCAGACCATCAAATGCACCACCGCAAATAAACAGGATATTGCTGGTGTCAATTTGAATTAATTCCTGATGTGGATGCTTTCTTCCTCCCTGAGGCGGAACGCTGGCAACCGTACCTTCCACAATCTTCAAAAGTGCCTGCTGAACCCCTTCACCGGACACATCACGGGTAATGGATACATTTTCACTTTTCTTGGTAATCTTATCAATTTCATCAATATAGATA
>CAYOHU010000139.1:0-5311 GCA_964403845.1 uncultured Acetatifactor sp. | reverse complement strand
ACAGGAAAGGTGAAGCTGATCGGTACGGACAGGGATTTGCGTCCTACCTATGAGGGGATTGATGCCGTAAAGTATGATGTGCAGCTATGCCCCGGCTGCGGATATGCGGCGTTGACCCGTTATTTTTCCAATATTACTTCAAGTCAGGCGAAGCTGATAACGGAAAGTATCAGCCGGAAGGTTCGCCTACATCCCTTTGAAGGAGAGATTTATACCTATGAGGAAGCTATGGAGCGCTATCAGCTGGCGCTGGCTAATGCAGTGGTAAAGAAAGCAAGGAACAGCGAGAAGGCATATATTTGCCTGAAAAGTGCATGGCTGTTGCGCGGCTATGCGGAATATTTGGACGAGACGAACGATAAGATACAGGATAGAAAAGCGTTAAAAGCTAAGGAAGAGGAATATCTGCTGAATGCGTACAATGGTTTTGTGGAGGCAAGGCAGACAGAGTCTCTTCCCATATGCGGAATGGATGAAATTACGCTGGATTATTTGTTGGCAGAGTTGGCGTTCCATTTTAATAAATATGATGTGGCAAGCAAAATGGTTGCTATCATACTGACCTCTTCTGTGGCAAATAATCGGATGAAGGATAAGGCAAGAGAGCTGAAAAATGAAATCTTGGCGGATCTGAAGCAGCGGGGATAAGCCGTAAGGGAAGCATCTGCCCACAGCATATATGGATATGAGGATTAACAGATAATGTATGATATGACCATACAATTACAAATGAATGGTGGAAAATGTCTGTATGAGCAGATTTATGAGCATATCAGACATGAGATAAGAGAGGGGAAGCTTCTGGCGGGTGAGAGGCTTCCCTCTACGCGTTCCTTGGCGGAGTATCTGCAGGTGGCGAGAAGTACTGTGGATTATGCATATGATCAGCTGATAAGCGAGGGCTATATAGAGGCAAGACCTTATAGAGGCTATTATGTTTGTTCTGTGGAGGAGATGGTGGGACTGGAGGAAATGGTGGGACTGCAGGAGATGGTGGGACTGGAGGAGATGCTGGTTTGCCCGAAAGCCTACACCCCGGTTTTCCGGTATGACTTCTCTCCTAACGGTATCGATATGTCGGGATTCCCCTTTGGGGTGTGGAAAAAAATCACTAAGAATATTTTAAATGATGGAAATAGTGAATTGTTTGCTCAGGGAGAAAATAAGGGAGATTATGATTTGCGTGTTACCATCAGCAGGTATCTGCATTCTTCCCGCGGTGTAAACTGTTCTCCGGAGCAGATTGTGGTAGGTGCTGGAAACGATTATCTTCTTCTGCTGCTGGAGAAGCTTTTGGGCAGACATGTGCGCATCGCCATGGAGGATCCAACATATAAAAGGGCATATCGTATTTTTCAGTCCTTTGCCTATCAGATTGTGACAGTAGGTATGGATGAGAGTGGGATGGAGGTGTCCAGACTGAAGAAGGAAGAGGTCAGTGCTGCTTATGTGATGCCCTCCCATCAATATCCGACAGGTGTGGTGATGCCAATAGGTCGTAGGATGGAGCTTCTCAGGTGGGCAAATGAAAGACCGGACAGATATTTGATAGAGGATGATTATGATAGCGAATTCCGTTATCGTGGGAAACCGATTCCCTCTCTGCAGGCATCGGATGAGCATGGAAAAGTAATCTATATCGGTACTTTTTCTAAGGCAATTGCACCGGCAATCCGTGTCAGCTATATGGTATTGCCACAGAGCCTGCTTGCAAAATATGAGAGAGATTGTTATTTTTATTCCTGTACGGTTTCCCGTATCGATCAACGAATTTTAAATGAATTTATCCGTGATGGATATTTTGAACGTCATTTGAACAAAATGCGAAAAATCTATCGGAGTAAGCATGATTTGCTGTTGGAATGTCTGAAGCCCTTTGAGGATTCCTTTGAGATATCCGGGGAACATGCGGGACTTCATCTGCTTATAACTGCAAAGGGAGAGTGGTCAGAGGAGGAGCTGGTTCTTGCAGCGGCAGACCGGAAGGTGAAGGTGTATGGTCTGTCGGGAAGCATGGTGCATACATCTGGGCAACGGGCAACCCTCCTTTTAGGATTCGGAGGACTGGAGGAGCAGGAAATCGTAGAAGGCGTAAATGAGCTGGGAAAGGCATGGCTATAGGGGCGAACGTAAATGAGCCGGAGAAGGCATGGCTATAAAAGCAAAATAATCTCAGGGATTGTGCATCCCTGAGATTATTTTAATGGTGCGCCAGACAGCGCAGGTTTTTATTTATTTCACAGCTGAATCAGAACATCCACCTTGCGGATCAGCGAGTCTTCAAGGATGTGCAGATTTTCCTGTTTCATAAAGGAATCAGAACAGCTGCCTTGCAGAACTGTGATTATATGTCTTGAATAGGGGGTTCCTCATCGGTGGATTCCTCGTCAAAGAACTCTTCCACGGACTTCTCCATTTTTTCCTCATCTGTCTGTGCAATCTGTTCAGCCAGAGGAGTGAACTCAGTATCAGATTCCTTGTCCGGTGCAGAAACGTTGCTTTCAGCAGCGGCAGACTGTCCCTCTCTGTTGAGCGCCACGTAATTGCGGGAAGCGGTCTCTGAGGCATCATCTAAATCATCGCTGAAATCATCATAATCTTCATCATCATCCTGTATAACTGAGCTGATACCGTCCTTTTTGCGGACATAATAATATGCGGCAGCGGCTGCTGTACCCACTGCGGCGGTAAGAAGTAAGAATTTACCGAATTTTTTTGCCATAGGTAACTCCTTTCCGTTTGGTCATGATACCAATATATTAATACTATTTTGTGGAAATGAAAAGAGATTATGTAAAAAGTTTCGAAAAATTTTATTTGCGGGAAAGTATTTCAAATTGAAACATGGGACGGAGTGTGCTAAACTAGCCTTACCGTCGCCTTTAACGGGAAGACGAACAGATGGGAGTAGGGTTACATGAACGCCAAGTTTTTTGATTTGAAGAAGGAAAAACAGGATAGAATGATTAATGCGGCACTGAAGGTGTTTGCCATGCATGGCTACCGTCATGCCAGCACAGACGATATTGTGCGTGAAGCAGCCATCAGTAAAGGCTTGTTGTTCCATTATTTTGAGAATAAGCTGGGCGTATATACCTTTGTCTATGACTATAGTGTAAGGTACATGACCTTGGAGCTGAAATCTACGGTGGAAGCAGAGGAGACAGACCTGTTCACTTTGGTAAAGCAGTCGGAGTGCGCCCGCATGCATGCCATGCGCGGATATCCCTATATGCAGCAGTTTCTGAATCGCTCCATGTCGGAGGATGTCAGTGAGGCATTACTTGCGATAGAGGAGAAAAGAAATATTCTGTTATCTGCTTACGATGGAATCCGCAAGCAGATGAATTTTCAGGAATTGCCGTCAGGAACTGATGGAGAAAAGCTGTATAAAATGCTTGATTTGACCATCAAAGGACTGATGACGGAACGGTTTCAGGATGCATCCTTCCAGCCGGAAATGCTCTACGAGGAAATTGTAGATTATGTGGATATGATGAAGCAAATTGTATGCAAACAGTAAAGCACTGAATAGTTACATTTATTTTTGCATTTTGTACACAGAATCGGCAGGATAACCGCCCTTTAATTTCTGCATACCGCGTTGGATGGCGTCCTTGGAATTTTTCCAGTCCGCATCCTTGTTGCGATAATCGAATTTCTCTACCATCCAAGCAACATCTTCCGCTAAACGGTTCATATTGCGCTCCATCAGGGGTAGCACCATGGCGTAGAATTGTTCTTTCTCTTTGTCTGACAGCTTTAGGTCAGCAGATTCACACAAATCTCCGAAATGAGGCAGGCAGAAGCCCTTGCTGTTTTCAATTTTCTCACGAAAGGCGGAGTCCTGTTTGAACAGATAGAAGAAGGTGTCCAGATATCTGGCATAGGTATCCCGGTACTGCTTACAGATATAGCAGGAGTCTTCTTTTTCTTTTACCCATATGCCGATAGCATTGCTGCTTTCGGAGGTCTTGCGGAATTTATCCTTCAGGGAGGTCTTGCCGGGACGGAAGCCTGCAAATTGATTCTGCATTTCAGTAATCATCTTTTTATAATGTGTTTTCAAAATCCAGGCATTGCCCAGTGTGTTTCCGTAATCAAACATTTTCTTGAAATGCTCGCGGCAGAATCCTGCCTTATCCGTCATCTCCCGAATGTCAGCTTCCATGTAGGAGGAACCGGAGCCTAACACAAAGTCCAGTAAATCCCGTTCAATACTTCTCTCAATGTAACAAAAAGGACATTCGTCCTGCGCATTTACAGCATCATTTAGTGGGATGGTATATAATTTTTCATTCATAAGAAGCCTCCGTTTATGTCACACACTCATACATTACATATATTGTAATAGATTTACAGGTATATGGCAACGAAAAGTGTCAGAAAGTAGAAAGTATGAAGATTATAGCTATGCATTGTGATACAATTTCAAGTTTATTTGAGAAGAGGGAGCTGTTTGTAAAGGAGATGTGGGTAAACTACGTGCATTACATAAGATGGGAGTAAGAATGCTTACTCTTACATGGAACTATCCCAATGAGCCGGAAAAGATATTTTTCAGCGCAGTAGAGAGCTTTTGCGACATTTTCTTTTGGTTTATTGCAGATTTTTTAAAAGCTCAGAAATATCTTCAAAAGCATAAGTGGGTTGATAGGGAGTATCCTTGATATCCTGAGGAGTGGCTTCACCGGTGAAGACAACACAGGTATCCACACCGCCATTGATGCCGCATGCTATATCTGTGTAGAGACGATCGCCTACCACAAGAGTTTCTTCTTTGGTAAAACCGGATAGAGACAGGCACAGTTCTACCACCTCTTTACCGGGCTTGCCCAGATAGAGCGGCGTTTTGCCGGTGGTTTCCGTCAGTATGTTGCAGATAGCTCCGCAGTCCGGGATGAAGCCAAAGTCAATGGGGCATCTTAAGTCGGGGTTAGTGCCATAAAAAGGAACCTCAGTGGTGAGAAGTACCTTACATGCCTCCGTCAATTTATGGTAGGTTAACTCGCTGTCGTATGCTACCACGACACAATCAATACCTTCTTCGGCAACCTCTGTCACCGTGAGATTATTTTTGCGCAGCTCGGACACGAAAGAGGCGGTCCCGAGAACAAAGATTTTCTTATCTGCATAATTTGCCTTCAGAAAGCGGATGGTCATATATCCGGAGGTGATGAATTGTTCCTCTGTGGTTTCCAAACCGAAGGCAGAGCGAAATTTACTTACATAGTCCGAACCGCTTTTGGTGGAATTATTAGTGATATAATAGGCCTTGCCGCCGATATCTTCAATATGCTTCAGCAACGCT
>CAYOHU010000138.1:0-5333 GCA_964403845.1 uncultured Acetatifactor sp. | reverse complement strand
GTATGTTGAGATTCTTGAGGTTGTTAAGGCTGTATCTGATACTGTAGATATCATGGATGCTAAGATTTTGGTTTCCGGTGGTCGTGGTGTAGGCAGTGCAGAGAACTTTAAGCTCTTGGATGATCTTGCAGAGGTTCTTGGCGGTACTGTAAGCTGCTCTCGTGCAGTTGTAGATGCAGGTTGGAAATCCAAAGAGCTTCAGGTTGGACAGACTGGTAAGACCGTTCGTCCTAACGTATACTTTGCAATCGGTATCTCCGGTGCTATCCAGCATTTGGCTGGTATGGAAGAATCTGATCTTATCATTGCAATCAACAAAGACGAGACAGCTCCTATCTTTGATGTAGCTGATTACGGTATTGTTGGTGACTTGAACAAAATTCTTCCTGTTTTGACAGAAAAGTTAAAGGCAGAGGTTGCTGCAAAATAGTAGATAGCTGGTCAGAAGGGAAGGGCTGATGTCCTTCCCTTCTATGTTGTCATTAAGCTGTCGTTAAGGGTTGCTTCACCGTATTAATTTATGAAAACGGAGGGATTATGGCAAGGCAGAAAGAAGTCAAAACCAATGCCATGCGTATTCTGGAGACTATGAAGATTCCGTTTACGCATTATACATATGAATGTGAAGAGTTTATCGACGGACTGCAGATAGCCGACAAGCTATCACTCCCCTACGAGAAAGTATATAAAACACTTGTGACGCAGGGCAACAGCAGAAATTATTATGTATTTGTGATTCCTATAGCGGAAGAGCTGGATCTGAAGAAGGCAGCAAGGTCCGTAGGTGAGAAGAGCATTGAAATGATACCTGTGAAGGATATCAACGCAGTGACCGGATATATCCGCGGCGGCTGTACCGCTGTGGGTATGAAGAAGCAGTATGTCACCAGAATTGACGATACTGCAGAACTGCAGAAAACCATTGTCGTAAGCGGTGGTAAAATCGGCTCACAGATTGAATTGACACCGGAAGCCTTGTGCAAAGCTGCGAGAGCCGAATATGCAGATGTCATTAAAAGGGTGTAGAAAAGGGGAGCAACTATGAAAAGGAATGTTTCTCTGGAAGATATTTCGGATGGTAGATTATATGGTTCCAATGATATGGTAAAAGCAGACTGTCATGGGTGCCAAGGCTGCTCACAGTGCTGTCGCGGCATGGGAAAATCGATTATTTTGGATCCCCTGGACTGCTACCGCATTGCCAAAGGATTGGGCAGGGAGTTAGCAGAGCTCATCGGCCCTGCCATGGAATTGAATGTGGTAGATGGTGTAATCCTGCCGAACCTTAGGATGGTGGGGGAAGCGGAGGCCTGCGCCTTTTTGAATACAGACGGCCGTTGTAGTATTCATGCTGTTCGTCCCGGAATCTGCAGATTATTTCCCTTGGGAAGGTATTATGAAAATGGTTCCTTCCGATATTTTCTTCAGACGGGAGAATGCACCAAGAAGGCTCGAAGCAAGGTGAAGGTGAGTAAGTGGATAGATACGCCGCATCCGGCATGCTATGAGGAATTTGTGAATACTTGGCATTATCTGTTGAACCAAGTGGAACAGTTGGTGCTCGAAAGCAGGGACGAGGTGTTTTGTAAAAATCTGAATATGTTTTTGTTGAACACCTTTTATCTCACCCCCTATGAGACAGAACGCGATTTTTATGGGCAGTTTGAGGAACGCCTGCAACGTTTTCGGGAGATTGTTCCATAGGATTAGTGAAACAGCAAAAGAAAGCCGGAGACGGAAAGAAACACTTAATGTGAATAGGTTCGTGAGTATATGAGCATACGCAGAAGTATGTTGTTTTTACGTGCGCAGATGCGCATAAGAAAGTATAGATATAGGAAGAGGAAGTATCATGTTATCACAGATTTTAGCAGCAATCATTTTTATCATAATGTTTGCGTTTATTGTGACAGAGAAAGTGGAAAGACACATTGTTTCATTGGTATGTGCACTCCTTACAATCATATTCGTCTTTGGGGTAGGGATGCATAGTATGACGGCGATCGTTGACACTATTAATATCAAGAGTGTGTTCTCTCCGGAGTTTTGGTATTTGAGCGGAGAAGCAGCAGAAGGAAGCTCCGGTATCAATTGGGAGACAATAGTATTTATATTTGGTATGATGGTAATGGTAGAGGGGATGGCGAGAGTCGGCTTTTTCAGATGGTTGTGCATGCGCATTGCGAAGCTGGTTAAGTACAAAATTGTATCCATTTTTATTACCTTCATGATTTTGTCAACTGTGTTGTCAATGTTTATTGATAGTATTACAGTAATACTGTTTTTGGCAGCAGTAACGATTGAGCTGTCGCAGCTTTTGAGGTTTAATCCGATACCTATGATTTTATCTGAGATATTTTGTGCTAATTTAGGCGGCTCAGCAACAATGTGCGGAGACCCGACAAACATAATCATCGGAACCTCGTTGGGATTTTCGTTTTTTGATTTTGTGAGCAACACAGGTGTGATTGTGGCGATTTCCCTGGTGGCAATACTGATATACTTCTATCTTATTTTCAAGAAGGATTTGGTAAGCAATTCTGCGAATCCGATAGATTATAGTCATTTGCCCAGCCCGGAATCAACGATTACGGATAGGAAAGGATTTGGGGTCAGTTGTATTATTTTCCTAATGGCAGTTATTCTGTTGGTAACGCATGCCCAGACAGGTCTTACCGTGTCTGCTATTGGTTTGTTTATAGCAGTTATTACACTGATTTCGTCAGGAAAGAATGCCTTGATGTTATTAAAAAAGGTTGATTATAAAACAATAGGCTTTTTTATAGGATTGTTCGTAGTGATTGGAGGTCTGGAACAGGCAGGAGTGCTGGAAATCATTGCAGATTTCATTGGCAAAATCAGTGGTGGTAATGAAATGCTGATGATTGCAATCATTATTTGGATATCAACAATTGCCAGTGCGTTTGTGGATAACATTCCCTTTGCCACAACAATGATCCCCATTATCAAAAGTCTGTCGGCTGCATACGGAGTAGATTTGTCTGTATTGGCATGGACTCTGGCCATGGGTACGGATATCGGAGGAAGTGCTACACCCATAGGAGCCTCCGCAAATGTAGTTGGTATTGCAACCGCAGCCAGAGAAGGATATATTATTAAATGGGGAACATATTGCAAAAAGATGGTTCCCGCGACTGTATTAGTGGTTCTTATTTCAATGGTGATAATTTACATGCGCTATCTATAGAGAGGGGAACATCAGATGGAAAAACAAATTATTATTTCAATCAGCAGAGAATTTGGAAGTGGCGGACACGAGATCGCACAAAAAATTGCAGAGCATTATAACCTTCACTTGCTGGATCAAAATATATTGGAGGAGGTAGCACGGGAAAAAAATCTGGATGTTACCGGACTCAGGGAGCTGGACGAAAAACATAAGAATCCTCTCACGTCAAGAACGGTCAGAGGGTTCAGCAGTTCTCCCGAGGAAAATGTTTACTTGATGCAATTTGAGTATATGCGAAAACTGGCTGCAAGAGGTGAATCCTTTGTTGTAGTGGGCAGATGTAGTGATTCTGTGTTAAAGGGTTTTGAGGGATTGATAACTTTTTTTGTACTTGGGGAAGAGAAGAAGGAAGTACAAAGAATTATGGAGTTATACCAAAAGACAGAAGCGCAGGCAAGGAAGCTGATTCGTGAGAAGAATGCCAAGAGAAGGCAATATCATAACAGCTACTGTAATGAAAAATGGGGAGAGTCTGGAAATTATGATATTTCAATTAACAGCGGTAAGCTGGGGATAGATGAGACAGCCCTGCTGCTTATTGATTATATTGACAGAAGAATGCAGCGGTAACCGGTACGAGAAAGGGGAGCCGTACAGTTTGTGGGATTTCGTGTATACAGATTGAACTAAATTATTTAGGGAAGGAAATGGGTGCTTACAAACTATAGAAGCGTTTATGTGTGCAATAAATGCTTTACAAGTAGTAGAATGGAATCGTAAAGATATTAGGATTTACAAAGCGGGAAAATCAAATAGTTTGTTTCCGCTATATAAAGTTGAGATTTCGACCTTGGCAGGAATCCGGAGTGGTGAAATAATGATGGCTAGATCGGGGAGGAATTCCTCCTATATTCTACACATGCAGAACAATTGCCGGTAGGAAAACCGGCTGCAGAACGTTTAGAAGTTTGTGCATCTCCGGAATTATATGATGATATTTGTGCAGATAGAACACATGATTTTGTGTTATACAATAGATTTACAAAAGTAAAAATGTTTTTTACTCCCAGGAAATATTATGATATTAAAGGAAAGAAGGTTATGCTTTCTTATTATTATCGGAAATTAATGGGATTAGAACTTCCTATAGAACTTCCTATTAAAGAAATAGAGAAGGATAGTATGAGGGTTATTTTGGAACGGTTAGATGAGGAAGATAGATGTATCGTTCTAAAACACTATCGTATTACGGAAGACGGAGTATATGAATTAAATGACAAAATATCTACAGAAGATAAATCGTTGATAAAGAAAATTGAGGAAAAGGCAAAATTAAATAATACATTAGAAATTTTGAAATATCCAAAAGAAGAGATACTAGATATTGTCTGAAGAGACATATTAGTCGACAAATTTTTACAATTTTAGGAACTTTCCTAACTATTTTTACTTTGAGCGAGGCTCCTGTATTTCGAGTAATCTGCGGTATAGTAGCAATTCCGATTATATTGTATTTTGATTTTTCGGAAGAGAGAGTTTTGGTTAAGTATAAAGAATAATATCGGATTATTTCTAATGTAGAATTAAGCATAAGGAATCCATTCTTTTTGCTGTTGGTAAAACTGCGTACGGAAACTCAAGTTTGAGTAACTATTAAAAAATTCGCTGAAACGAATAGAATATATGTATGTAAAGGAAGGTGCCTTATGTTCCCATTAATCAACAAACGGGAAACCGGAGTGAATCTGCGCAGAATCATGGACATGCGAGGAATTACACCGAAAGACGTGCAGGAATATCTTGGACTTAGTTTTGTGCAGAGTGTGTTCCGCTGGACCGATGGCGTCAATATGCCAACCATTGATAATTTGTATGCACTAAGCGAGTTGCTTCAAGTTCCGATTGATGCAATTGTGCGTGGAAACAGGGCACCGATTGCACCGGACATTATTGTTAAGCCACTGGATTCTCGAGAAAGCAGACTGTGCGCATATTATGAGAAAATGAATGAGATGCGTGCAGCGTAAATTTTTGAACTGCAGCTTCAATGACAAATGGAATATCCTCCTTTAGAATAGTCGATAGAGACAATATTCTAAGGGAGGATTTTTTATGAGCGAGGCGGTGGAGGAACGGTTCATTT
>CAYOHU010000137.1:0-5399 GCA_964403845.1 uncultured Acetatifactor sp. | reverse complement strand
ATAGTGGATTTTTTTCGAAATATAGGTTATAATAAACAAAAATGATAGGAGAGACCGCTATGTTTAGTCAATTATTTGGAAAATATCTAGTAAAGAAATCGATTATCTCAGAAGACGATTATGCCTCTGCCATTCAGGAGCAGATGTCTGCCAGAGCCAAATTAGGTACCATTGCAATAGCCGATGGTTTACTGACCGAAGAACAAGTGGAATCCGTCAACAAGCTGCAGATGCAATATGATAAGCGTTTCGGAGATATCGTTATTGAAAATGGTCTTTTGACCTCCGAACAGATCGGAGTTTTGTTAAAAAAGCAGGGAAATCCTTATATGCAGTTTGTTCAGGTACTCATGGAATCCGACAAGCTTAAAGCCACTGCTCTGGACAGAGCACTTACATCCTTTCAAAAGGAACATGGTTTCTCAGACGCTGATATGATTGCTCTGAAAAATGATGATATCGATGGACTGCTCCCTATTTTTGCTGTTTCAGCCAAACCATTCGTTACCGATTTAGCCGGTCTCATCCTGCGCAACATCAATCGCTTTGTCACAAGAGATTTTTATATTGACAAGATGCGCCATGAGCATACCTTAAGCTATCGTTATCTTGCCGGACAAAGATGTACCGGAACAGATACCATATTCCTTGCATTGGCAGAAGAGAGTGATGAAGGTGCTTTCTCCATGATTGCTTCCGGATTTTCCGGTGAAAAACAGGAGGCTGTAAACGAAGATACCTATGATGCGGTTTGTGAATTTATCAATGTCAGCAACGGTTTATTTGCTTCTGACCTGAGTAAAAAAGAAATCCATTTGGAAATGGAACCGGTATTTGCTTATCAGGATCAAACTGTTGAGGGTGATTTCTATGCATTGCCCATTTATTTGGAAAATCGAAAGGTTAATCTGATTCTTGCAGTGAACAGTCCGGTTGAAATGGGTAAAACTCCTTATACATACTCTGCAAAAGCAGAGGCGGTATCCCCTGCTGCTCCCGATTCCAAAGGAACTGTTATCCTTGTTGACGACTCCAAAATGTCGAGAAATATGCTGAGAGCGATTTTAGAGGAGGACGGCTATTCTGTCATCGGAGAAGCAAATAACGGTGCGGAGGCCATTGAATTATATCAGCAGCATAAATCCGATCTCATTACGCTTGATATCACCATGCCTGAGATGGACGGCATTGAAGCCCTGAAGGTGCTTTTGAAAATCGATCCGCAGGTGAAGGCCATTATGATTACCGCTGCCGGGCAGCAGGCCAAGCTGATAGAAGCACTAAAATGCGGTGCAAAAAGATTCATCACCAAGCCCTTTGAAAAGGATGAAATCATCAACAATATCCGCGAGATAATGAACGAATAGTTCTTGCTACCCACAAAAGGCATCCTCTCAGTCATAAACTGAAAGGATGCCTTTTACATTGTATGTTTCCAATGATCTTTATAGCTTCGTAACTACAAAAATATCGTAAATGGCATTAATAGCCGGCTCAAAGTCCTCATTGGCAACACCAATAATGATATTCAGCTCAGAAGAACCCTGGTCAATCATTTTTACATTGATATTCTTATGTGCCAGAGCAGAGAAAATTCTACCTGCAGTTCCGCGTGTTGATTTCATGCCACGACCCACTACCGCAATCAATGCCAGATCGGATTCAATATCTATGGTATCAGGATTTGCCAGTCTGTGAATGCCGGAAACCACCTGCTGTTCCTTGTGCATGAACTCATCCTGATGCACAAACACTGTCATGGTATCAATACCGGAGGGAACATGTTCAAAGGAAATTCCGTTTTCTTCAAATGCCTGCAATACCTTTCTGCCAAATCCGATTTCGGAGTTCATCAAATGCTTTTCGATATTTACAGAACAGAAGCCCTTCTTTCCGGCAATACCGGTAATCACATATTGGGATTTCTGACAGGTACTTCCCACAATCCAGGTACCATTATCCTCGGGTGCATTGGTATTGCGGATATTAATGGGTATACCCTCCTGACGAACAGGGAAAATCGCATCCTCATGAAATACGCTGAACCCCATATAAGAAAGCTCGCGCAGCTCACGATAGGTAATCACATCAATGCCCTTGGGATTCTTAATGATTCTGGGATCTGCGATCAGCACACCCGATACGTCTGTCCAATTCTCATACACATCCGCCTTCACCGCTTTAGCAACCAGAGAGCCGGTAATATCCGAACCACCTCTGGAAAATGTCTTAACCCTACCGTCCGGCATTGCACCATAGAATCCGGGAACTACCGCGCACTTACACTCTGCCAGCTTCGCGGAAAGCATCTGATTTGTTTTGCTTGTATCCAGTTCTCCCTTTTCATCAAAGAAAATAACTGTTGCAGAATCGATAAACTCATAGCCAAGATAGTTCGCCATGATAATACCGTTTAAATACTCACCTCTGGATGCTGCATAATTCTCTCCGGCCTTTGCCTTGAACTCCTTTTCGATGACCTTGAATTCCTCTTCCAGACTAAGCTCCAGCTTTAAGCCGGAAATAATTTCCTCATAACGCTCTTTGATTGCCTTTAATTCTGCCTTAAAATCCTTTCCTGCCTCAGCCAAAGCATAGCAGGCATACAACATATCCGTCACCTTGATATCATCACTGAATCTTTTGCCGGGCGCAGAAGGAACTACGTACCTTCTCTCCTGATCCGCACGGATAATATTTCCTACCTTTTCAAACTGCTCTGCACTTGCCAGAGAGCTTCCACCAAATTTCACTACCTTTGCCATAACTATTTACTCCTCGCACTATGTATATTCTCTTACAGCTGCAAAAATTTATCTATCAATTTGTGACCCTCAGCCACAAAATTACCTGATTTTCTTCCCTCAGCTTCATTGTAATTCCAAGTCTGCTTCTGTTGATTGGTGCTGTCGTAAAGCATATAAGGCACATTATCAGAAGTATGGGTACGCACACGGATAGGAGTCGGATGATCCGGCAGAACCAGAAGTCGGAAGTCCTCTCCTGCTGCTTCCATCTTCTCTACCACAGGACCAATCACCTCCGAATCTAAGTACTCAATCGCCTGTACCTTGCGTTCCACACTTCCCTGATGTCCC
Organism: uncultured Acetatifactor sp.; assembly: GCA_964403845.1. Taxonomy (GTDB): domain Bacteria; phylum Bacillota; class Clostridia; order Lachnospirales; family Lachnospiraceae; genus Acetatifactor. The sequence goes on along the minus strand of CAYOHU010000137.1, from coordinate 2,301 downwards.
ATCTCGTCAGGTGCCTCCACATGAATATAGGTAAAATCATATCCATCCTGAGTAACAGCTTTCACCGCTGCCTCTACCTTACCGGCATAATTGGTATGCAGTCCTCCGTTTGCACCCTCTACCAGTGCAACGCCCATTCCGGCGCCTACGGCAATTCCCTTCAGCAGATCTACCGCGGATACCATCATGCCCTTCTTTCCTGTTTTCTCCTCAAAGGAGGAAAGCTGCGGCTTGGTACCTGCTCCCCAGAACCAACAGCAGTTTGCGGGATTCAAGCCCTTTTTCTTTCTCTCTATATTAATAGGATGATTTACCAGAATATCATAGCTTTTCTTCATCATCTCCTTCAGAGCTTCCTCCTTCGGAAGATATTCGCCTATTACCCGACCCAGCACGTCATGGGGCGGTGTCAGGCTTACTACCTGACCCTTATCCCAGATCAGGCAATGTCGATAGCTGGTTCCCACATAGAACTGATACGTCTCATTTGCAAGCTCATCCATGACTGCCTTCAGAAGTACTGCACAATCCTCCGTCTCTATTTCGGAGGAGCTGTGGTCAATAATGGTCTTCTTTTCAAAAGGTACCTCATCCTCAGAAATTGTCACAATATTGCATCGAATCGCAATATCCGTATCCTTCATGGGAACGCCAATGCTCAATGCTTCCAATGGAGAACGTCCTGAATAATATATTTTCGGATCATAGCCCATAACTGACAGATTCGCAGTATCCGATCCCGGGTTCATACCATCCGGAATTGTGTGTACCATACCAATCTCTGAAAGCTTACTGAGTCTGTCCATATTCGGTGTCTTGGCATATTCCAGAGGAGTCCTGTCTCCCAGTGCTTCGATAGGCTCATCCGCCATGCCGTCACCTAATACTACTATATACTTCATAATATCCTAAACCTCCGCCTTTCATACTCACTTAATATAAACGAATTTGAGAAAGGACTGCATCGCCCAATTCTTCACACTTGGCATAAAATTCTTTTTCCGACATTACAGGGGTAAAAAACGCTGCATCTTCGGTTCTGCCCTCCCAGACAATCGCTTCACTGCCTGCGAACACCTTCGCTGCCTGCTCCTTTGCAGCTGCCGCCACTCTGATATAGAAGCTTCTCTGTGTCTCAGATACCTCTGCAAGCTTCACTTCCTCCGCATCCCAGAAAATCTTTACATTAGTGCCCAGATTTCTTGCAGCCTCTACCACATCAGCCACCACGGCACTTGCGGTGGGAAGCTTTCCTGCACCGCGTCCGTAATACATGGAATCACCCAGCATATTACCGGTTACAAAAATTGCATTGAAAACATCATTCACCACTGAAAGCGGATGTTCCTTGCTTATCATAAAAGGTGCAACGATTGCCAGTGCCGTATCCTCATCCACTGCCTCGCTCATACCCAGCAGCTTAATTGTCCTTCCTGCTGCCTTCGCGTACCGGAAATCATCCACGGTAATTTTTGTGATGCCTTCTGTGAAAATCTTTTCAGAATCCACATTCTTGCCCATCATCAAGGAAGACAGAATCGCGATTTTACGGCACGCATCAAATCCCTCCACATCAGCTTCGGGATGCAACTCTGCATAGCCAAGCTCCTGTGCCTGCTTTAATACATCCTCAAAGTCAGCGTCTTCTTTTTCCATCTTCGTTAAAATGTAGTTGGTCGTACCATTCAGGATACCCGTGATTCCATCCACCTTCTCCGCTGTAAGGCAATCATTCAAAGGACGGATGATAGGGATACCGCCGCCTACACTTGCTTCAAAGAAATAACTGCAATGATTCTCTTCTGCCAGCTTCAGAAGCTCGGGACCATATTTGGCAACCAGCTCCTTATTGGAGGTACATACACTCTTTCCCTTCTCCAGTGCCATCCTTGTGAATTTATAAGCAGCTCCTACACCACCCATAACCTCACATACAATGGATACTTCCTCATCCTCCATGATCTGATTCACATCATGAACTACCTTCTTCTCATAAGGATCTCCCGGAAAATCTCTCAAATCCAGAATATATTTCACATTCAATTCATCTCCGGATCTCTTGCTGATCATTTCCTTATTACCTTCAATCACTTCTACAACACCACTTCCCACGGTACCGTATCCAAGCACTGCCACATTTATCATACTTATCCTCCATTCTCGCTGCCACCCGGAAACTTGGGGGCTGCAACCTCCCCTCCGCACTTTAAGTTTGCGGACAGTTCGTTCTAATCCTTATCGTTATTCCTGATACTGCTATTCCTTCGCAAGCACCTTCACGCGGTGAACTCCTTTTTGTGC
>CAYOHU010000136.1:0-5409 GCA_964403845.1 uncultured Acetatifactor sp. | reverse complement strand
CTACCGACTGAGCCACAGCAGCTTACCGGTGACTACATATTTGCAATCACCGTTGTTCATTCTATCAAATAGTCCCCTATTTGTCAACTAAAATTATACATTTTTTCTACGCTTCCTTCTCTTATTCATCCATCCCATAAAGTCGTCATAAATACAAGGAATCACAATTAAAGTAAGTAACGTACCATAAAGCAAGCCGCCAATGGTTACAATGGACATCGGTTTCGCCATCTCAGACCCCATATCCTTGCTGAATACCATTGTAGACAATGCCAATATAGTCGTCAACGCAGTCATAAGCACCGGACGGAGTCTGGTACGTCCCGCGGTGATAATCGCCTCATACCTATCCATCCCCTTCTCCGTTAACTGATTCATATAATCAATCAGTACAATACCGTTATTTACAATGACACCTGACAGCATGACAAAACCGATCATTGCGATGACACTGATCTCACTTCCACTGATAAACAATCCAAGGAAGCCTCCGGTAAATGCCAACGGAATCGTAAACATAATGATAAGGGGAGACAGCAGGGACTGGAACTGGGCAACCATTATCAGGTACATAAATACCAACGCCAGCAACAGCATCAGCATAACCTGCTCCATCGCATCATTGATCATCTCATTCTCACCGGAAAACACCAAACGATATCCTTCGGGCAACTCATAACCATCCAGCTTCTTCTCAATATCCGTGGATACCAGACCTACATTATACCCTTCTGCAATTTCTGCGGATACAGAGATGTATCTGGTCTGATCTGCACGATTGATAGAAGGCAATGACTTTGCAGCTTCAAAATTCGCAATATCAGACAGAGCAATTTCAACCTTATCACCGTTCTCATCCTTACCCGTGATTTCCATTTCCTTTACCAGTTCTCTGGTAAGCTCCATATCCGTACCATTCATTACATACACAGAGTAGTCTTTTTCATCTGCAGTCAAGGTAGTAGCTGCACTCGCACTTGCAAGCTTTGTGGAAATTTCTGAAAAGACCTGTGCAACAGTGAGACCGTAATGAATGGCTTTATCCCGGTCCACAACAATACGTAATTCTTCTTCTGCCTCTGCGAGTCCATCCTGCACCTTAGCAGTTCCTTCCACGCTTTCTAAAATTGCTGCCACTTCCCCCGCAATCTTCTGCAGGGTATCGATATCACGTCCTCTGACCTGAATAGAAACGCCGCTTCCACCTAACGCAGACATATCCATACCGGAGGTTTCCACTGAAATCTCCGCTTCAAGCTCCTTCGTTTTCTCTAAAATAATTTCCGCAATCTCATCATTACTCATGGTTTTATCTTCTGCGGTCACCACATAGATTGTCGTTGCATTGGATGAGCCTTCCGAACCTCCTCCCAACAAAGCCATGGAAGAGGTACTTGCCATGGCACCCACATCCTGTACATCATCAATTTCCATAATTGCTTCCACTACCTTGTCCGTGATCTCCCCGGTTTCACTTAAAGTAGCATCCTTGGCTGTCTGTACGCTGACCGTCAGCTGCGTAGAGTCCATCTCCGACAGGAATGCAGTTCCGTTGCTCATTGCAGCCAACACACTGACAAGTAATATCACAACTACCATACAATACACCAGAGGCTTCACCTTTAAGGAGCCCTGCAATATTTTTTCATACAGTCGAATCATCCCGTTGAAGAATCTGCCGTCTTTCTTTGCTATTGTCTTCGTCAAAAGCCTCGAGGACATAGCCGGCACCACAGTAAGTGCAATCAACAGACTGGCAAGCAGCGAATAGGCAATTGTAAGACCCATATCCACAAACAACTGTCTCGTAATTCCCTCTGTAAATACAATGGGAAGAAAAACACAAATCGTGGTAAGGGTTGACGCCATAATCGCACCTGCCACCTCACCGGCTCCTTCTACAGCAGCCTCCTTCATCGAATATCCCTCGCCGCGAAGACGATAGATATTTTCTATCACTACAATGGAGTTATCCACCAGCATTCCGATGCCCAGAGCAAGTCCCGACAGAGAAATCACATTTAATGTCACACCGCTGAAATACATACACACGATCGCTGTAACCAGACTAATCGGAATGGAAAACGCAATTACAATAGTGGGTCTTAAATCCTTCAGGAAAACAATCAATATTGCAACAGCAAGCACTGCACCAAATAAAATATTATTGATAATGGAATCCATTACCAAATCAATATAGATTCCCTGATCCATCAATGTGAGCATATTCAGACCGGCATTCTGCTCCATCATTTCGTCAAAACGTTCCAGCAATAAATCAGACACCTCACCCGTGGAATATCCTGTCTGCTTCTGTATGGACAGCATGACACCGGGGCTTCCGTTTACATTGGTGTAAATTTCATCGGAATTATCCGTATAGAAGACATCTGCAACATCTCCTAAGGTAATAACGGGAACATCGTCCATATGCAGATCCATCAGAGGCATATCCTGTAATTCCTCAACCGTGGTTGGCTTGTCTCCGACTCTCACCAGATAGTCTATACCCTCCTCGGTTACATAGCCTGCCGGCATGGAAAAATTTTGTGCTATGAGAAGACCCTTGACGGTGTCAGCTGTCAATATGCTGTTCAAATCTGCCTGCTCATAAGCATTTTTCTTCGCCTCTGTCAGCTGCTCCTCTCCGTCAACGAGCTGCTTTTCTGCCTCCTTCAGCTGTTCTTCCCCGTTCTCAAGCTGTTCCCATGCAGAATCCAGCTGGCTTCTCGTCAGCTGCATCTGATATTGATTTAAGGCAATTTTAGCATCTGCAACAGCAAATTCCACCGTGGCAGTCATCTGCCCCCTTTCCACCTCAACGATTGCAGCATCTACTGCTGCAATACTCCGGTTTATGGTTGCCAGATTCTCACTTATAGATTTTTCATATTCTTCAATGGATAGGCCGCCTGTAAGCTTCAACAGCTGTTCCATAAGAGCCGCTTGCGCATTAGTCGGACCGAAAGTTAATCCGGGGATATCACCTCCCGAAATGCTTCCGATGATTTCCTCCAGACTTCCTTGTGATATATCAGGGATATCCGTTCCCTCGTTTCCGTTGGATCCCTCCACTTGTTTCAAGGCTTCATTTAACGTTCTGGCCATTTCAAGGTTCGTGGTCAGATTCACCTTTGCAGCTTCCAGATTTGTCTTAGCAGTAAGCAGATCCTTCTTAGTGGTTGCAAGCTTGTTTACAGTCTCTGTACGCTTGCTATCAAGCTCCTTCTTCCCCTCCTCAAGCTTTTGTTCCCCGTCTGCAAGCTCCTTACGGCCGTCTGCAAGCTGCTGCAGACCATCCTTCATTTCCTGCTTGCTGTCCTCTATCTGCTGTCTGCCGTCCGTCAATTCTGCCTGTGCTTCCGTCATCTGTTGATCAATTGCAGCAAATATTTTTTCATTCACCTTCTCAATCTTGTCCTGACGGATAATGACATTAACACTCTCCTCCAAAAGTCCTATGGCACTGACACTTGCAACACCTTCAATACTTTCAAGCTCCGGTGCAACAGTATCTGTGACATACGCACTGATTGCGGCATTATCCATTCCTTCTACACCCACTGCAGCAATCATTACAGGCAGCATATCCGGATTCATCTTGATCATAATCGGATTTCCCACGGAATCATCCCAGTAGGATTTAATCTGATCCAAGTTCTCCCGGATCTCCAAAGATGCTGCATTCATATCCGCTGACTGTGAAAACTCCAGAATCACCATGGAATAATTCTCACCGGATACAGAACTGATTCCCTCAATATTGCTGACAGTCGCCATGCCCGCCTCCACCGGCTGGGTAACCACCAGCTCAACCATTTCCGGACTGGCTCCCGGATATGTCGTCATAACGATAATATAGGGTAAACTGATATTGGGCAGTAAATCCGCTGTCATTCTGGTAAAAGATACCACCCCCAGAACAATGGCAAGAATAACTCCCACCAACACCGTATATGGCTTCTTAACGCTAAATTTTGATATCATTTGTATTCTCCTCTTATCAGGCATTCCGACCAGTCGGCCGGCTGCACTCTGTGATCATACTTCCCTCAAAATCAAAAATCAATAAAACGACTCTCTCCTGTCCATGTATTTGCTATAGCATTTTTCTGATTTTACTCTTCAGGCGTTGTAAGGCATTATCCGTTGATTTTTCATCGCGACCCAACACCTTGGCAATCTGTGTATAACTCATACCTGTCATATATAAATCCAGTACCTGCTTCTCAAAGGAGCTGAGTTCATTTTCAATCACCTTTTCCAGATATGCCACCCGCTCCTTGTCCAAAAACATTGCCTCCGGATTCAGCTCTGCCGGATCCGGCAATGCCTCCAGCAGACTGGGTTCTTCCCTATCTTCTGTAACAGTATTTCCGTAAAGAGAGATGTAAGTATTCAGCGGAATATGTTTCTGGCGCTGTGACGCCTGCACTGCAGTGTACATCTGTCTGCTGATGCATAAATCCGCAAACGTGTAAAAGCTGGCATCCCGTCCGCTGTCATAGTCACGCACTGCCTTGAAAAGACCTATCATGCCTTCCTGAATCAGATCCTCACTGTCGCCACCCAGAATAAACATTGACTTTGCTTTGCTGCGCACCAGATTTTTATACTTATCACAGATGTAATCCATGATGCGTTCCTCGCCTCCTCGCAGCCTGTCAATCAATTCCTCATCTGCTGTCTGGTCATAATCAAAATATTTCCCAAGCATTTCCTTCCTCGTTTCTCTCTTCCTCCGCCTTCCCGGAACCACTCTTTACAGACACTATTCCAAACGCTGTCTGACAATTTCGTATGCCAGAACTCCTGCTGCAACCGACGCATTCAAGGAATCAATATCGCCTTTCATGGGAATCGAAGCAATCATATCACATTTTTCTCTCACCAGACGTCCTACGCCTTCTCCCTCGTTGCCAATCACTAATCCGATCGGACCCTTCAAATTCAACTGATACATGGTAGTTCCGCCCATATCTGCACACACAAACCAAAGCCCCTGCTTTTTCAAGTCTTCAATGGTCTTGCACAGATTCGTCACCTTCGCCACCGGCGTATAATTCAATGCACCTGCGGAGGTTCTCGCAACAGTGGCAGTCAAACCGGCAGCGCGATTCTTAGGGATAATCACACCATGGGCTCCTGCAAGATTGGCAGTTCGGATGATCGCCCCGAGATTATGAGGATCCTCAATATTATCCAACAGGAAAATAAACGGCTCCTCCCCCTTCTCTCTCGCTGCTTTCAGAATATCCTCCACCTCTGCATACTCATAAGCTGCTGCATATGCAATAACCCCCTGATGCTTACCTGTTTCGGACATCTGATCCAGACGCTCCTTTGATACGAACTTAACCGGCGTATCGTGCTTTTTTGCTTCTCGTTTGATGGTCATCACCGGACCAT
>CAYOHU010000135.1:0-5435 GCA_964403845.1 uncultured Acetatifactor sp. | reverse complement strand
TCGTCGCGGAAACACTTAGCAATCTGAAAATATCTGTCATAACCGGAGCACATCAGCAGCTGCTTGAACAACTGAGGCGACTGAGGCAATGCGTAAAAGGAGCCGGGATGTACACGACTGGGAACAAGATAGTCTCTTGCACCTTCGGGGGTGGACTTCTGAAGAATCGGAGTCTCAATCTCTAAAAAGCCCTCCCCTGCCATATAATTGCGAATGGAATTCACAATATGACTTCTCAGAATCAGGTTCTTCTGTAAATCAGGTCTGCGAAGATCCAGATAACGATATTTCAAGCGAAGCTCCTCTTTTGTTTTGGAATCCTCCTCAATCGGGAAGGGCGGTGTCTCCGCCTCGGACAAAATGCGAACCTCTGTGGCACGAACCTCAACTTCACCGGTAGCGAGATTTTCGTTTACCGCACCGGAACGCTTCTCCACCTTACCCACAACAGCAATCACGAACTCGCTGCGCAGCTTCTCTGCCTTTTCAAAATTCTCACTGCCACAATCACTCTCTTCAAAGATAACCTGCAGAATTCCTGCACGATCTCTCATATCCACAAAAATAATACCGCCCTTGTTACGCTGTTTCTGTACCCAGCCCATAACGGTTACCGTCTCTCCTATATTTGCTGCGGTAATCTCTCCGCAGCGATATGTCCTTTTCAGTCCTTTCATTGATTCAGCCATAATTTACCTCGATTCCTGTCCCTGAGGGACCCTTCTATTTTTCGGATTTCCATATCAAAAGCTCTGTGCCGAAGAAATGGTTAAAGTCATATATCCTTCTGCCGGAGTCCTTGTTCTGCCAAAGCCCTTCTTACATCTTCAAAGCTTCTTTATAGAATTCCACAAACTCCTCATAGCCTTCCTTGATTAATTGCTCTTTTTGGAATTTCTTGTTCTTGTTCATTCGCGCGACAAGCACCTGACTGCCATTCTTGCGCGCTTCCTGCGCCTGCGCGATCACCTTGCAAAGCTCTTCGCCGCTTACTCCCTTCTCAATCAGATAAGCAACCTTTTTAGACCGGTTTGGTATCTGAAAGCCACTTTCCATCAACAGCAGGACAATTCTCTCAAAACCGATGGAAAAGCCGCATGCCGGAACATCCTTGCCCGTAAACTTTCCTACCATCTTATCATAACGTCCGCCGCCGCCGCATGCCGCGCCCAGCTCAGGCATTGCAATTTCAAATATCGTTCCTGTGTAGTAAGACATTCCACGCACCAATGTCGCATCAAATACAATATCAAATTCAGCAGTCTTTGTAGTTCTGACACTATTCATGATCTCCAACAATCCCTCATGTACTTCCGGATCCAGTACACCCTCCAGAATGTTTGCCAGAAATTCCACCTTTCCATTTGATGTATCAATGCTTTCCAAGTCCTCGAACAGCTTCAGATACTTATCCACTGCCGCTTCTGCAAATCCATTTTCCAGCAGCTCTGCTTTCACACCATCCAAGCCTATTTTATCCATTTTATCCAACGTAATAAATACGCTGTCGTAGGATTCTTCCGCAAAACCACTGTATGCTGCCATGGCCTTCAAGATTTGCCGGTCATTGATACGAATCTGGAAGTTCTTAAATCCCAGCCTTCCAATGGTTGTCGTAGTCGCCAGAATCAGCTCAATCTCAGCAAGATTGGAGGGTTCACCCAAAATATCAATATCACATTGCATAAACTGACGATAACGACCTCTCTGAGGTCTGTCAGCACGCCATACATTCCCCATCTGCAATGACTTAAAAGGAGCCGGCAAATTTGCCGCATTGTTAGAATAGTAACGCACCAGCGGTACGGTCAGGTCATAGCGCAATCCGCCGTCCACTACCTCCTCCTCGGTTGTTGCACTTTCCACATTCAGCTTCTCTCCGCGCTTCAAAATCTTGAAAATCAGCTTCTCATTGTCACCGCCCTGCTTACTGCTCAAATTTGCAATATTCTCCACGCAGGGAGTCTCAATGGAAGTAAAACCAAACTTACCATAAGTATCCTTGATTACGCTAATCACATAATCTCTGATTTGCATCTCCTCAGGCAGAATATCCTTCATGCCTGTTACAGGCTTCTTACTAAGTGCCATTTCTTAACCATACCTTTCAGCCTGCACATCTTGAACCCGTTTCTTGTTCTTACAGGCATATTTTCCGATAATTCTACATCTAATACATCATATATTTTTTCCCGTAAACTGTCAATATTTTCTCATTCAGAACCTCATCAGAACCTCATAAGTGCAAAACCTCATAAGTATCTTCCCTATAGTTCAGCGCGTTCTGTCATATTTATATCCATTTCTTTCGCCTCGTTCAGGCACAAAACGTTATAAAAAAACTTCTCATTTTCATCTGCAATCAAAAGACCCTATGACGATTGTCACAGAGTCTTTTTTGATACCTTGATTTTGGGGATAGAAGGTAGTAAGTTCCCCGTTAGTTTTTTTTCAGATAGAGGAAACCATTGTGAGGTACCTCCACGCGTGTCACTCCTTTAGCTAAAACAAGCTCCTTGTTTTCTAAAATTTCGTCCATACAATTGCGGATTTCTATCTGTACGGAACACTCTGCTGCATTATTTTCCAGATATACAGCAGTGTTGTCATTGGCATTTACCACGATCAAATCGTCAATCCCCTCCGGAATTGTAAACAACGGGTTACTATACAGTGCAGCAATTGCCCTGTTCTCTTTTCTTGCATATACCTGCGGATAATTTGCAACCGGATCTAACGGTACAAGTTCACCATCTAAAAGGATGTCGCGATGCTCAGCCATGAAATCCAAATAACAAGACAGCATCTTCTTATGAGAATCCGATAACTTGTCCATAAGAACAGAAATCTGCGGTACACAGAATAAAATGTTGGACAACTGGTTGGCTGCTGCCTCCGGCGTTGCCTGATAGTCCCACAAAAGCATATCGGAATGCACCGCGGTTGTATCCGTTATCAATCTGAGATCCAGACTGTTCACACGATTAATCAGAGCACCACCCGCACAGTCACCGACACGAAGAATGTTTCCATACTTCTGCATTACCGGTCCAATGTAGGACTGGCGGAATTCCAGCATCAGATCCGGCTTAATGGCGCGAAGTGTCGTGGTTACTTCGGAAAGCAATTTTTCCACGGCAGCTTCCAGAGACGGACAATCCATGGCATCATAATCCTTAGAGGACTCCTCTGCCAAAGAGAAACAGTCGATAAAATCTAATTTCAGACCATCCAGATCCCATTCGCGAATAGCGTTAGCATAAATATTTACCAAATATTCACGGACATCCGGGAAACGAGGATCCAGAATCATAACGGTTCCGGAGCTGTCCTTTCCATGCAGATACTTCCCTTTAAAGCGTTCAAAGTTTTTCGCTTTATAACCCACGAAGGGGACAGAGTACCAGAGAATACACTTCATATCTATTTCATGCAGGCAATCCACAAACCGGCGCATATTGGGGAACTTGGAGGGTACTGCTTCCCAGTCTCCACAACTCTGATATCCATTTTGCAATTCATCAGTCTGCCAGCCGTCATCGAGAATTACGGTATCCATGCCATACTCCTTTGCCAGACGACACTGCTCCAATACAGGCTCTTCTTTGATAACCTTCTGGAAATTGTACCAAGAGGAGAACATAGCAACCTTAGCCAATTTCGGGACCTCAGCCGGAGTATAACCAATCGCAGTCCACCATTTACGCACACCCTTGATACTGTTGTAATACGGTGTAGGCGTATTATCAATGCGAAGTATGGTTTCATAATGCTCCATAACATCCACGCGATTTGTAAACAATTCTAATGTACAGCAGATATTTCCGGTCGGTTCCTCCACACCGGCTGTAAGACGCAGCGGAATCGCAGCATCACCAACAGCAAAGGTACAGCGGTTCTCACTTCCTTTGGAAAACAATCCGAAAATCGGAGCACCTGCCGCTGACCGGGAATGTGTATCCGCCGGACGCCAGGACGGGTACAACGCATTGTGGAAACGTCCTCCCGGGGTCCAACAGGCATAAACATCATTAAACTGCTCAGTCCAGCTGAACTTAATTCTCTCAGGCACCTTCTTCTCTGCAAAGTCAATAGTGATACGATAATAAGTCACCATTTCCTCAATGTTATCCACTGTAATGGAAATTGCAGCATTTTGACCATAATCATCATATTGAAAAATTTTGTTGTTTACTGTAATGGATTCCATTGCTCTTTTCCTCCTCTTCTTATCGATGAATATCCATAAAGCTCATAAAACGATCCCAGTCTTCCATCGCCAGGGAATGACCGCCTTCTCTCAAGTGATATCCGATGCAGCCCTCATGGAAATATTGACCGCCCACCGGGAAATCATCAGCGACCAGTCCGACCTTTCCGCAAGCAGCATAAGCTTCTGAAACCGCAGCAGCTCCCAAGAACTCCGAAACAGGGTCCGCCCAGCCATCATCGGTAGCACTGCAAACATACAGATAACGCGGAGCGACCAGCGCCATAACCGTATGCTGATCGAAGGGAAGCTCCTCCTCTTTCTCGCTGTAGGCACAGAAATCCGCGGTAAACCATCTTTCAAATTTCTCCGTGATATTCTTAATCTGCTCTCCGTTCTTACCACGGTGTAACGCAGCACCGCTACAACCGGAATCGTTGGAAATAACATAACCAAAACGTTCCTCCATAGCTCCGGCAAACACCGCCGCCTTCCCGAGTCGGGAATGTCCTACCACTGCCATGCGATTTTTATCTATCTCGTCAAAGGTAAGAGCATAATCCAGTACACGCATGGCGGCATATGCCCAGACAGCAAGCTTTCCCACCTTCCGGTTTTTTATGGCATTCCGGTCTTGGAAATAAGAATACAGACCACTTTCGTATTCGTCCTCATCCTTGGTGGCATCGCCGCAATCAAATGCAAACAGTGCATAACCGCGTTCGCACAGTTCCTTCATGGGAGCAAAGGAATCCGGCTTAGGTACGGAATACGCAATATGTACAAAACCGGGACACTTCTCCTTCCTGTCCTTCGGAATGCAGACTGACACCGGAAGACGAAAGATTCCTCTCTCCCCCGTAAGTGAAAGCACTGCATAATAATAAGTTCCCTTACCGTCAAAAACAGTTTCCGTTTCCAGAATTTCAGAAGAAAGCTTCATTTCATCTGTAGGCAGGAAGCCGTATTCCTTCTCCTGAATCTGCGTTTTCCACTCCTGCCGAACCCTTTGAAGCACTTCTGAGCTAACAGGTTCATCAGCAGGGAAAAGTGCCGGGAGTTTACGTTCGGCAAGAGCCTTCATGATATTCTGTGACAGCATTTGGTCACTTGCGTTCTGATCCATAATATTCTTTTCCTTTCTCACATTGATTCGAAATGTGTAACTATTCAGAGCCATGTGAATTTATGAAATAAAGACCGTGTAAGCTTGCTTACAAAGGGA
>CAYOHU010000134.1:0-5470 GCA_964403845.1 uncultured Acetatifactor sp. | reverse complement strand
ATATAGTGGATGCGGTGGATACAGTAACTGCGAAAATAGATATTATCATTAGAGCACAGGAAGCGGGAGTTCCGGTGATTAGTTCCATGGGAGCAGGGAACAAGCTGGATCCCACTGCGTTTCGCGTGGCGGATATATACAAGACAACAGTGTGCCCTCTGGCGAAGGTAATGCGTCGGGAATTAAAGAAACGCGGCGTGAAGAAATTAAAGGTAGTGTATTCCACGGAGCAGGCTGTCAGACCGCACAAGGGGACAGGGGATTTTGATGTTAGTGAAGGCAGCAAAAGAACAATTCCCGGGAGTATCGCCTTTGTACCGTCAGTTGCAGGTCTTATCATCGCGGGAGAAGTGGTAAAAGATATTGTCGGATGTAGTAATCAAAACGATAAAATATAGAGTGTGAATGAAAAGTATTGAAATCCAATGGATTTGCTCGTATAATGGTAATGATGTAAAGATGTGATGGAGGTATCTGGCATGAGTGATTATATTATTAGCTGCTGTTCTACGGCAGATTTGGCGAAGGAACATTTTGAGCAAAGGGACATTCAGTATATCTGTTTCCATTATGAACTGGACGGAAAACAGTATTTGGATGATTTGGGTCAGTCCATTCCGTTTGATCAATTTTATAAAATGATGACAGAGGGTGCTGAGACCAAGACATCTCAGATCAATGCAGAGGAGTACGAGACATATTTTGAGCAGTTTCTGAAGGTGGGGAAGGATGTTTTGCATTTGACCTTATCCTCCGGGATTTCAGGAACCATCAATTCTGCAAATGTTGCAAAAAGTAATTTGGAAGAGCGATATCCGGAACGTAAGATTTACATAGTAGATTCCCTTGCGGCATCCTCCGGTTATGGCTTGCTGATGGATAAATTGGCAGATTTGCGAGATGAGGGTAAGACAGTGGATGAATTATATGAGTGGGTGAATGCCAACAAATTAAAGCTTCGCCATTGGTTTTTCTCCTCCGACCTGACCTTTTATATCAAGGGAGGAAGAGTTTCCAAAACAGCAGGCTTTGTCGGCGGTATTTTGAATATCTGCCCACTTCTGGATGTGGATAACATGGGAAGGCTGACACCGCGTTTCAAAATCCGCACCAAACGGAAGGTGATTCAGGCAATTGTAGATAAGATGGAGGAAGCTGCTGAAAACGGTTTGGATTACAACGGAAAATGTTATATTTGTCATTCGGCATGCTATGAGGATGCAAGAGCGGTAGCCGATTTGGTTGAAGAACGTTTCCCGAGATTGAATGGGAAGGTGTTGATCAATAATGTAGGCACCACGATTGGTAGTCATACCGGTCCCGGAACTGTTGCACTTTTCTTCTGGGGATCGGAAAGAGATAACTGAGGATAAGGAAGAATGAGAACACTGCTGCGGAAAAAGTAGCAGTGTTTTTCGTTGACAGTGAATGAAACCTTTTGGGAGGAATTTCGTTATATAATGCAGATGCGGATAAGACAGGAGGGAAACCCTTGAAGGATACGGAAATATTGGATTTATACTGGGAACGCAATGAGAGTGCAATTGAAGAAAGCCAACATACCTACGGAAGATACTGTTATAGTATTGCTTACAACATCCTGCATGACAGGGAGGATTCGGATGAATGCGTGAATGATACCTGGCTGAGAGCATGGTATGCAATACCACCCAAACGACCGAGCAGGCTTTCGCTGTTTTTTGGGACGATCACACGGAATCTGTCCTTTGATAAGTGGAAACACAAGAATGCATTGAAACGGGGGAACGGTGAAATGGAATTAGCATTGGATGAGTTGATGGAGTGTGTTCCTGCAGCGCGCAGTACGGAGGATGCAGTGGAGGCAGCAGAATTAGAACGTCTGATTAATGAATTTTTGCATACACTGCCGGAGCGAGAGTGCAATGTCTTCTTGCGCAGATACTGGTATGTGGAGGAGTACAACGAGATTGCACATCGATTCCACATGAATCTGAATACAGTGAAAACTTCCTTGTTCCGTACCCGGGGAAAGTTGAAGACCTTTTTGGAACAGGAGGGGATTATCCTATGAGAGAAGAGGAAAGAATACAGGAGCGGAACGAAAACAGATTGGCATATGAAAAATGGAGCGGAGCTGTGAGAATCTTTCAGGCATTGTCTTCAGTGGATGGGGAATTGCTTGCCCGCAGTGAGACGGCAAGGAAGAGGTATTCACTTCAAAGCTATGCTCAGGTGTTGGCGGCATGCATCTGCTTAGTGGTATTAGGAGGAGCAATGCTTGTGAATACCCAACGGTCGAAGAATTCTGTGAGTGTGGATTGTGCATTACCGGAGATGGCAATGCAGCTTGAAGATGCCCGGGAATCGGAGAATGAAGCCGGAAAAGCAGTAAATGAGGAGGAAAGTGCAGTGACCGGAGGTGCACAGACCTTTGTAGAGGCGGAAAATCAGGATTCTCATGCTGAGGGAATGTTACAGGCTTCGACGACGATACTTGATGAGGAATATTTTCGAACGATGGATGTGCTTGGAAAATATGTTCCCGGTGATATCCCGTCCGGGTATACATTTGCCGGCGGATACAGAGAAGACAATGAGAATAACCGAAGAAGCATATGCTTGACATGGAATACAGATGCTGATTCCTTCGCAATCCGTATTCGGGAATATGCAGACACCTACGAGCCTGCCGGAGAATCTGTGACAGAGGAATATCCTGTTTTTGCGGAAGCAGATGTTACACTCGATGTGATCCGGGATTACATGACGGAATACAAAGAAGCGGAGGATACCGATGTGCCAATCAGAACCTTTGCAGTATTATGCGATAGTGGAGTGCTTGTGGAATTTCGTGGATGTAATGCACCGGAGGAGATTTGGGGAATGCTCCGATCAATGGAAGCCTGGAAAAAAGAATAGGAACGAAAAAGGGCTCAAGAAATTGAGCCCTAAATATGTTCATTGTCTAACATGCGATATCCGATTCCGATTTCAGTAAATACATACTGAGGCTGAGCCGGATTTTTTTCGATTTTGCGGCGGATATTTGCCATGTTAACCCTTAGAATCTGGTTATTGCTGTCCATGTAGGGTCCCCAGATGGCATTCATGATAAAGCTGTAGGTCAGTACTCGACCGGAATTTTCTGCCAACAGAGTTAATAGCTGATATTCGATTTGAGTCAGGTGGATTTCTGTGCCCTCCAAGCGCACCAGACGCTTTTCAAAGTTGATTTCCAAATCCAATGCCTTATAAATGTGGTCGGGAGTGGCGGAATGGCGATGCCTCATGCAAGTACGGATACGCGCCATCAATTCTTCTGTGCCGAAGGGTTTGGTAATATAATCATCCGCCCCGGTATCAAGAGCTTCCACCTTTTCCTGTTCCTTGGTACGCGCAGAAATGACAATAACAGGTGTGTTGCTCCAGGAACGAAACTGCTTCAGCACCTGCAAACCGTCCACATCCGGAAGCCCCAAATCCAGTAAGATTACATCGGGACAGAAGGAGGCAGCGAGGCTTAAACCCTCTTTTCCGTTTACTGCAGTCATCACCTTATAACCATTGCCCTCCAGAGAAGTTGAGATAAAACGATTGATGCTTTTATCATCCTCGATTAATAGAATTTTTATTTTTGCTGTCATAATCAATCGTACCTTTCTTAGTTGCCTTTATCATTTTTGGGCAGTGTAAAAATAAATTCAGCGCCATTCTTGTGATTGCGTCCGGTAAGTGTACCATGGTGAGCGGTAATAATGGTCTTGCAAATCGATAATCCGATTCCCATACCCCTGTGTGCATCCGAAGTGCCGGAGGGTGTGTAGGTGGTACTGTCAAAAAGATTCCCAAGCATCTCCTTTGGCAGTCCGATTCCATAATCCCTGATGGTAAAGGAAACCGATGTTGGAGAGTCCGTTACCAGCAATTGAATCGGCTTGGTGCTTTTGGCATGGATTACAGCATTTTCCAACAGATTAATGGTAACCTGTTCAATTAGGATTGCATCCATGGGCAGCATGATAAATTCCTCGGGGATATGTGCCTCAATCACAGTATCGGGATACCGTTTATGAAGCTTTTGCAGCGCTTCTGCAATCACTTCCTCCAAGGACTCTTCGCTGGTGTTGATACTTAGATTGTCACCCTTGATTCGCGTGACGGTCAGCAGATTTTCTACCATATTAAGCAGCCAGTTGGAATCGGTATATATATTTGAAAGGATATCCTTTTGTTCTGCTTCGGTCAACCGATCCAGATTTTCCAGAAAAACAGCACTGTTTCCGATAATGCCGGTGAGCGGTGTGCGCAAATCATGGGAGATTGCCCGGAGCAGGTTTGCCCGCATTTTTTCTTTTTCAGCCTCAGCAAGTAATTTCTCCCTTTCGGCAAGCACTTCTGCCTGAACGGCAAGATGCGAAGTCAGGGTACTGGTAATCAACGTAATCGCACCCATGCCCAGAAAGGTGATTGGATAGCCTGTCAGAGTGAAATTAATGGCAAAATAGGGGTATGTAAATAAATAGTTGACACAAACCACTGCAAAAAGACAACAGCCGATGCCATACCAGTATCCCAGCGTATACCGGGAGGCAATCACCAATGCCAGTATGAAAACCAAAGCGACATTTGCAGAGTTTTCCGGAACAAGATTGTGATAGATAAACGCGACTCCGGTTGCCAGTCCCATGCAAAACAGGGAGAATAGCGCGCTGAAAATGTGCTGCTGGTATACCGGCAGCTTACGAATGATAGAATTCATATATACCTCCGAAGGTAATACGTTTGCAGTGTCTGCACTGCTTCCCCTTAACTCATTACATTATACATAATTGAGGAGCGTGAAGCAACTCAACGGCGTAAAGAAGACGTTAAAAATCCGGAGGATGGGAATACTATGCCTGCCAGCGTCCGGATGCGCCGCATGGGAGTACAAGACCGCTTTCAGTGACGGGAAGACCAATCTCATCTGCTTCAACATGACCGGAAAAACGTTTGGTAATGGCAGTATTAATCATGTAGGAGAGGACTGCAGGCTGCAGACCGGTGGTATAGGAGTTGATCAGGAAGAAAAGAGCATCCTCTGATAATATTTGCGCTGTCAATTCAAGGAATGGCCAAATGCTTTCTTCGATTTTCCAGATTTCGCCCTTTGGACCTCGACCATAGGAGGGCGGATCCATGATAATACCATCATATTTATTTCCACGACGGATTTCCCGTTCTACGAATTTTACGCAGTCATCCACCAGCCAGCGAATGGGTGCGTCACTCAGACCGGAGGCGGCAGCATTTTCCTTCGCCCAGCCCACCATTCCTTTGGAGGCATCCACATGGGTGACAGAAGCCCCGGAGGCAGCAGCGGCCAAAGTGGCGCCGCCGGTGTAAGCAAAAAGATTCAACACCCTGATGGGGCTGTCCGCAGGACGGCTCTGCTTTGCGTTTTGAATGATCCGGGAGAACCAGTCCCAGTTGGCAGCCTGCTCAGGAA
>CAYOHU010000133.1:0-5479 GCA_964403845.1 uncultured Acetatifactor sp. | reverse complement strand
TAGATGTAATGGATAATGAGGAATCCAGAAATCTTGCTTTTGGCATGGCTGGTGCCACGCTGATGCGTGAGAAGGTAGCTCCCGAAGCTGATGCTTTTCTTTTGCTAAAGGTAAGATGTGGCGGTCACTGTTGGGTATGTAATAATTGCACCGGTGCAACAGTTTCCCCGGAAAAATCGGAAAGAATAAGAGAATACTGCCCTATTTACTATCACGGAGGAGCGAACCCCGGCGCTGTCTATAATGGCAGACAGGAAAAGGACGATGCGCTATCATTGACATTAGCGGTTGGTAATATTTTGGAACAAAATGGCATTGATGTTTACTATACCAGAAGTGCAGATATATACGAGTCACCATACCGGAAGGCTACGGAAGCGAATGCTACAGGGGCTGATTATTTCGTTTCAATTCATCGAAATTCCAGTCCATATCCAAATCAATATTCCGGTGTGGAAAGCCTTGTCTACAATCTTTATAGTGAAGCTGCCGAATTGGCATACAATATTAATATGCAGCTGGAACAGATTGGTTTTAGAAATTTGGGAGTGAATGAACGACCGAATCTGGTGGTGCTGAACAGTACCCGGATGCCGGCGGTATTGGTAGAGGTGGGGTTTATCAATACGGATGCAGATAATGCATTGTTCGATGAACAATTTTATGCAATCGCGCAAGCAATTGCGGACGGAATTATTCAGACAGTTTGGGGATGAGAGAAAGCGCTGCAGTAACAGAGAGTGTTATGCGGCGTTTTTTAATTTCAGATATTAGGAGAGATGTTTTTGGCGAAAATTGGCGTAAGATTTTGGAAAACGGAAAATAGTGCGAAATAATTTTGGCTTTTTACAAAAAACTTACATACAAATTACTAAAACATGATATTTTTCTCAAATGTTTCATGTTAGCATTGTTTTGTAAATGAGAGCAAAGAAAACCATGAAAATAATGGAGGAAAGTGTTATGAAAAAAAGAAGCAGTAAAGTAGTGGCTCTGATAGGAGCTTGTGCGTTATTGGTTGGCGGTCTGTCAGCATGCGGGAATGGTCAGGAAGAAGATATTGCCGGTTCCATCCAATTGGTGGGCAGTACTTCTATGCAGAAATATGCGAATGCTCTGAGCGAAGAGTTTATGTCAGAGCATCAAGATGTGACAGTAACGGTGGAATTTGTGGGCTCCGGAGCGGGCATTGAGGCAGTGAATAACGGAACGGCGGATATTGGTAATTCTTCCAGAAATTTAAAGGATGAGGAAAAGTCTGCAGGAGCTGTAGAGAATGTTGTGGCAATCGATGGTATTGCAGTGTGCGTAGATCCTGCAAATGCTGTAACTGATTTGAACAAGGAACAGTTAATTAATATCTATAATGGTACGATCACAAATTGGAACGAGGTTGGTGGGGCTGATGCTCCGATTGTAGTGGTCGGCCGCGAGGCTGGCTCGGGAACAAGAGGTGCTTTTGAAGAGCTGCTGGGATTGGAAGAAGCCTGTGCCTATGCGAATGAGCTGGACAACACCGGAGCGGTGATGGCCAAAGTGGCATCCACACCAGGAGCAATCGGTTATGTGTCGTTGGATGCCTTGGATGACAGCGTGAAAGCTCTTGCATTGGAGGGTGTGGATGCTACTCCGGAGAATATTAAAGCAGGAAACTACTTTTTGAGCAGACCCTTTATAATGGCTACCAAGGGTGAAATCTCCGAACAAAGCGAATTGGTTCAGGAATGGTTTGCGTTTGTTCTTGGGGAAGAGGGTCAGACAATTGCAACTGATGTGGGATTGATTCCGGTGAAATAAGTAAGGAAAAGAGCGATGAAAAGTGGATCACATAGTAAATCTGTGATAGAAGCTGTGGCTCAAACGATTTTTACGGTTTGCGCCTTATTCGCTGTTCTGGCAGTGGCATCTATCTCTGTGTATATGATTATCAGCGGTACGCCTGCAATTTTCAAGGTGGGGTTGAAGGAAATACTTTTTGATACCGTGTGGAAGCCTACAGCAGCGGAGCCAAGATTTGGTATTTTGTATGTTGTTCTTACCTCAGTCGTAGGAACAGCATTGGCGATTTTGATCGGAGTGCCGATTGGTCTTATGACAGCAGTCTTTCTGGCAGAGGTGGCACCAAGGAAGCTTGCTATGATTGTAAAGCCAGCGGTGGAGCTTTTGGCCGGAATTCCTTCTGTTGTGTATGGCTTGTTGGGAATCTATTTGCTGAATCCGCTGATGTATAAGCTGGAATTGTGGCTGTTTCGGGATTCTGAGACGCATCAGTTTACCGGAGGCGCGAATCTGTTGTCTGCGGTAATCGTTCTTGCAATTATGATTTTGCCCACTGTAATCAATATTAGTGAGACTGCCATTCGTGCAGTGCCTTCCGGTATAAAGGCTGCATCTCTGGCATTGGGAGCTTCGCAGATGCAGACGATTTTTCGCATGGTGCTTCCGGCTGCAAAATCAGGTGTCGTGACAGCAGTGGTGCTGGGAGTGGGAAGAGCAATTGGAGAGGCAATGGCGATTACCTTGGTATCGGGAAGCAGTGTTAATATGCCCCTGCCCTTCCATTCCGTACGGTTCCTGACTACTGCCATCGTTAGTGAAATGGGATATTCTCAAGGTACACACAGACAGGTGCTTTTTACAATCGGACTTGTATTATTTGTGTTTATCATGTTGATCAATATAGGTCTTAACAGGATTCTCAAGAAGGGAGATGCCGGAAATGAGTAGTACATTGATGGTGAAAAGAAAACGTCCCATTGATACCTTACAGAAGCTGGCAATTTATGTGTCTGCCGCGGTTTCTGTGGCACTGCTTCTGGGAATTATCGGTTATGTTTTTTATAAAGGAATTCATGTTGTAAGCTGGGAATTTCTCACAACGGTAACCAGCGCGAGAAAGCAGACGACAGGAATTTTGGGGAATATGATCAATACCTTATATATTGTTGTGATCACTCTTTTGATCGCCACCCCAATTGGTGTGGGAGCGGCAATTTATTTGAATGAATACGCGAAGCCCGGTAGGATTGTGTCATTGATTGAGTTTACCACAGAGACACTTTCGGGAATTCCCTCTATTATATTTGGACTTTTTGGGATGATCTTTTTCGGTGAAACGTTGGGATTGGGATATTCTATGTTGACCGGGTCGCTTACATTGACTTTGATGGTGCTTCCGCTGATTACCAGAAATACTCAGGAAGCGCTGCGCACCGTCCCTGACAGTTACCGAAACGGTGCCTTGGGGATGGGAGCTACCAAGTGGTATATGATTCGGACGATTCTGCTACCCTCTTCGGTATCAGGCATAGTTACGGGAGTTATCCTTGCGCTTGGTCGTATTGTGGGAGAGTCGGCAGCGTTGCTGTTTACCGCAGGGAGCGGTTATCTGTTGCCGAGATTTACCGGCGGATTTGGGGATAATTTAGAAAAGCTTTGGAACAAGATTTTTGAATCCGGAGGAACACTGACCATTGAATTGTATTTGCAGATGCAGAATGGCAAATATGATACAGCATTCGGAATCGGATGCGTACTGCTGGTGATTGTTTTTTTACTGAATCTGTTGACCAAATGGGCAGCCGGAAAACTTAAACGCGTATAAAACAGACAGAATACAGATTATTGAAGGGGCAGCTATGAAAAACAGTAAAATAACCGTGAGAAAATTAAATCTATATTATGGAGAAAATCACGCACTGAAGAATGTCAATATGGATATCAGAGAGAATGCGATTACTGCTTTGATCGGACCCAGCGGATGCGGAAAGTCTACTTTCCTGAAATGCTTAAACCGGATGAATGACCTGGTAGAGCATGTTAGGATTGAGGGACAGATTCTGCTGGACAATGAAAATATATCCGATAAAAGCGTTGACACCACACTCCTTCGGAAGAAGGTCGGTATGGTGTTTCAACAGCCCAATCCGTTTCCCATGTCTATTTATGATAATGTTGCTTATGGTCCAAGACTTCACGGCATCAGGAACAAGGCAGTACTGGACCAGATTGTGGAGAGTGCACTGCGAGGAGCTGCGATTTTTGATGAGGTGAAGGATCGGTTAAAGAAGTCAGCACTGGGGCTTTCGGGCGGACAGCAGCAGAGGCTTTGTATTGCCAGAGCATTGGCTGTGGAGCCGGAGGTGCTTCTGATGGACGAACCCACCTCAGCCCTGGATCCTATCTCCACCCTAAAAATTGAAGAATTGATGGAGAGCCTGAAGGAAAAGTATACGGTGGTGATTGTAACACACAATATGCAGCAGGCAGCCCGTGTGTCTGACGATACAGCATTCTTTCTGGTTGGCGAGGTGGTGGAAATGAATCGAACGCAGGAGATTTTCTCACGACCTAAGGATAAAAGAACAGAAGATTATATTACAGGACGTTTTGGCTGAGAAAGAGAGGAAGTATGACACCCAGAATTTTATTCGATCAGGAATTGGAAGCGCTAAAAAATAAGGTGACAGAAATGAGTGAGCGTGCAGAAATCAGTTATGACCGATTAATGACGGCTATTCAAAAAGAGGATAGAGAGACCTTGAAGCTGCTGTTGGACAATGACAGACAGATGATAGATATGCAGCGGAGTATAGAAGCCAAATGTCTTACGCTTCTCACAAAGCAGCAGCCTGTAGCAAAGGATCTCAGGCTTGTGTCAGCATCACTGAAGGTGGTAACTGATATTGAGCGGATTGGAGATCATGTATCTGATATCGCGGAGCTGTATTTGCGTATGAGCGGAAGGGTTACCGATGGAAGGTATGAAGTTTTGTTGACCGATATGATGGAGGAAGCAAAAAATATGCTTCGGGAAGCAGTGGAAGCCTTCGTGGAGGGTTCGGAGGAGGCGGCAAAAGAGGTAATTGCCCGTGATGATGTGGTGGATGAACTGTTTAATCAGGTAAAAAGTAAAATGATGGAAGCAATTCGCGGACAAACGCTGGATGCGGATAAAGTGGTTGATTATTTGATGGTAGCAAAATATCTGGAAAAGATTGGCGATCATGCGGTTAATATCGGTGAGTGGGCAATTTTTAGAATGACCGGAGACATGCAGGGAGTAAAGCTATATTAATAGAGTCCTGTAAAATCAATTTTACATAGATTTTACATTTCGTGATTTTAAATTTTACATAAGGAAGTTATTATGCTATTGTAAACAAAAGAGTATATGACGGGCAATAGTCCGGATTATGTAAAAAGAGAGGATATCACGATGACTTTTTTTGATTTTCTGACGATGTTAGGGGGCTTGGCGCTTTTTCTGTACGGGATGAATGTTTTGGGGGAAGGCTTATCTCAGGCTTCCGGCGGAAGAATGGAGAGAATTTTGGAGAAGCTGACCAGCAGCCCGTTGAAGGCAGTATTGGTAGGTGCGGGTGTAACAGCGGTGATTCAGTCATCCTCTGCAACCACCGTTATGGTAGTCGGTTTTGTGAATTCCGGCATTATGAGGCTTGAACAGGCAGTGGGTATT
>CAYOHU010000132.1:0-5481 GCA_964403845.1 uncultured Acetatifactor sp. | reverse complement strand
CTGTAGGTACGATCAATGCCATTCGGGAAAGCAGTAGTATCGGTAAGCTTGATTCCTCACTTTTCAGGGAGGTGAAGGAGGATGAAAAGCTTACGATTAAGGACTTGACAGTGAATCCGATGAGAATTTCGCATGATGCTGCACAGCCTGTGGCATATCGCATTTCTTATGGCAACAAAAAGATAGGAATCTGTACTGATCTTGGAGTGTACAATGACTATACGGTGGAATGCCTCAAGGGCATGGATGCGTTGCTTCTGGAAGCAAATCATGATGTGAAGATGCTTCAGGTAGGTCCTTATCCATACTATCTGAAACAACGTATTCTCGGCGACAAGGGGCATTTATCCAATGAAAATTCAGGAAGGCTTCTCAGCAGAATTTTGCATGATGGTCTTGAAAATATTATTTTGGGACATTTGAGCAAGGAGAATAATCTGCCTGAGCTTGCATATGAAGCGGTTCGCATGGAAATTACCATGGGTGACAATCCATATAATGCCAATGATTTCAGACTCCAAGTGGCGAAACGAAGCGAGGTTTCCCCTGTAATTAATATTGCATAGTCCAAAAAGCTTGCAAATTGTTTTTTTTTGTAGTTAAATATATAAGATATATGCGGCAATGGTTGTAGCACATTATTGAGTGAATAAGTAACGCGGTGACGCGGGAATGAGGTTGATTATGAAGAAAACAATTATCACGGTAGTAGGAAAAGATACAGTAGGTATCATTGCAAAAGTATGTACATATCTTGCAGATAATGGAATTAATATCTTAGATATTTCCCAGACAATCGTGCAGGGCTATTTTAATATGATGATGATCGTAGATACCAACAATATGAGCAAACAGTTTGGTGACATGGCAGATGAGATGTCCGCATTGGGCGATGAAATCGGTGTTGTCATCAAATGCCAGAAGGAAGAAATCTTCGATAAGATGCACAGAATCTAACGAGGACAGAAAGAAATCAGGTGATGCCGAAGGCAGCAATGAGTACATAGCACAGAGCTGTGCGGCAGTATGTTTAGGAAAGGTAACAGACGATGATTAATTTATATGAAGTGACAGAAACAAATAAGATGATCGAGGAGGAGAACCTTGATGTACGTACCATTACTCTCGGCATAAGTCTCTTGGATTGTATTGATTCTGATTTACAGAAATTAAATGAGAAAATCTATAACAAGATTTATGAGGCAGCTAAGGATTTGGTGAAGACCGGTGAGGAGATTTCCAGAGAATTCGGTATTCCCATTGTTAATAAAAGAATATCCGTAACCCCAATTGCCTTGGTGGGTGGTGCAGCATGTAAGACAGTTGAAGATTTTGCCGGTATTGCAAAGACTCTTGATAAGGTAGCTCATGAGGTGGGAGTGAATTTCATCGGGGGATACTCTGCTCTGGTAAGCAAAGGTATGACTCCGGCAGATGAATTGCTGATTCGTTCCATTCCTTTGGCGTTATCTACCACGGAGAGAGTATGCAGTTCCGTGAATTTGGGCTCCACTAAGACCGGTATCAATATGGATGCGGTGAAATTGATGGGTGAGATGATCCTCCGGACCGCGGAATATACCAAGGAAGATGATTCCCTGGGATGTGCGAAGCTGGTGGTATTCTGTAATGCACCGGACGACAATCCCTTTATGGCAGGTGCTTTCCATGGTGTGACTGAAGCGGACAAGATTATCAATGTAGGTGTCAGTGGTCCGGGTGTGGTAAAAACCGCACTTGAGAAGGTTCGCGGAGAGAATTTTGAAGTATTGTGTGAAACTATTAAGAAGACTGCTTTCAAGGTAACCCGTGTGGGACAGTTGGTCGCTCAGGAGGCTTCTAAGATGTTGAAGATTCCCTTCGGAATTGTAGATTTATCTCTTGCACCCACGCCGGCAATCGGTGACAGTGTAGCAGACATTCTCTGTGAAATCGGTTTAGAGTATGCCGGTGCTCCCGGTACGACTGCGGCTCTTGCACTGTTGAACGATCAGGTAAAGAAGGGCGGTGTGATGGCTTCCTCTTATGTGGGGGGCTTGAGCGGTGCGTTTATTCCCGTCAGTGAAGATCAGGGAATGATAGATGCGGTTGTGGCAGGGGCGCTTACCCTTGAAAAGCTGGAAGCGATGACCTGTGTCTGCTCGGTAGGTCTTGATATGATTGCGATTCCCGGAGATACAAAGGCAACGACAATTTCCGGTATCATAGCAGATGAGATGGCTATCGGTATGGTAAATCAGAAAACAACAGCAGTGAGAATTATTCCCGTAATTGGTAAGGGAGTAGGAGAAACGGTGGAATTCGGTGGATTGCTTGGCTATGCACCGATTATGCCGGTAAATTCCTTCTCCTGCGATGCGTTTGTAAATCGGGGCGGCAGAATTCCGGCACCAATTCATAGCTTCAAGAATTAGTTATATGAGAATATCGTGTGATGGAGAAAACCATCACACGATTACAATTGGGGTGCTTAATTCATTTTCCATAGGAATACCGGTTTGTGCAACGACGATACTTTGGTAAATTTTGTTAATTCGAAGCTCTTCTTGTAACATCGCATAAGCATCAGCAGCTAAAAGCTTTTCTGCATCTGCTAATTTTGTGATAAGCGGAATGGAAGTGTTCTTCTTGATTGCGGCAAGAAGTGGTGCACTTTCTTTGCGGAATCCTAAAACTCTCGCATAAGGTATATAATCCATTTCTTTGTAACTTTGCATGGTTTCCTTTGTCATATCCAGAAGAATATGCAGCAGACATCGACTGACCCGCGTGTACGTTAGTTCTTTTGTTTTTAATATATTGCAGAAGCTATTATAATCCGTAAATTCATATAAGCTGTTACCGATACGGTCGGATAGCTCTGGAGACACATCAAGAAAATGTTCGTAGCCGGTTGTATGCTCCTGTAATAATTTGTAATGCAGGATGGATGATAAATTCTGCGGAAATATCAGACCGGATTGTTCCACGGAATCAAGAATAAGTTGATATACGTTTGCGGGCATCTGAGTTTCCAAGCCGGATAGATGTTCCCCCCCGGCAATCGTCTGGCGGATTGCTTTGGCGGAGCTTTGGTTTTTGCCAAGGCGGATATCATGATAATCAGACCCGATGCGTAAGGTAGTAAAGGGTTTGATTTGACTATTTCTGCGATGTAATGCCTTAATATACTCAATTCCCAAAATATTGTTGGGGGAGGAGAGGACATCACGGTAAACGCTCAGTGAGGGGGCGTAATCTAATAATGCTGTGGTTCTTGCAACGGGGTAGGATAAGCCCTCGCGTAGATATTGGCGCAACAATTCTGTGTATTGTGTCGGTTCAGTCAGCAGAATGTCTGCCAGTCGATCTAAGATTTCAATTTCTCCGCATTCGCTGCCGAAGCAGAGGTGATTTACGACTCCTAACCTGTCCAATAGGGTCACTGCGCCCATGGCAAAATATTCTGCGCTGGAGGCGGAATAATAGGAGGGGAGTTCCAATACCAGATCGGCACCGTTTTTCAAAGCCATTTCCGCACGCTTATATTTGTCCAATAATGCAGGAGCACCTCGCTGCATAAAGTTTCCGCTCATGGCGATAATAGTGTAGGTAGCCCCTGTTTGTTCTTTGGCGTTGACCAGCTGATATTTGTGTCCGTTATGAAAAGGATTATATTCTGCAATGATTCCGTTTATCTGCATAAAAACAACTCCCTGATTTTGTGCTGAATAGTTACCTTGTATGTTAAAATATACAATTTTGAAAGCAGTTTATCTTGTCTCTGTTTTCTGTATTTAGTATAATATAAACAATGTAAAATGTTAAGAGAAATGTGTTCAAAAGAGAAAAGGAAGGCGTGTGGAAGGGCACAGGAAAGGAGAAGGAGCTATGTCATACATTGACATGATTAAAGAACGTGCAAGACTTGACAAGAAGACGATTGTTTTGCCGGAGACCACAGATAAAAGAACCTTGATCGCGGCTGCAAAAATAATGGAGGAGGGAATTGCCAATATTATTTTGATTGGGAATGAAGAGAAGATCATGGATGGCGCGGGATGGTTGGAGGTAGATCTTGACAAGGCAACTATCGTTAATCCTGTAACAACAGATAAGCTTGATTCCTATGTGGAGTTATTGTACGAAACGAGGAAGGCCAAGGGGATGACTCCTGAGAAGGCGCGTGAAATTTTGTTGAATGACTATCTTACCTTTGGCATTGTAATGGTAAAAGCAAATGA
Source organism: uncultured Acetatifactor sp. (assembly GCA_964403845.1). Classification (GTDB taxonomy): domain Bacteria; phylum Bacillota; class Clostridia; order Lachnospirales; family Lachnospiraceae; genus Acetatifactor. The sequence continues at coordinate 1,258 of CAYOHU010000132.1, read as the reverse complement.
TGCGGACGGAATGGTGGCAGGCGCCTGTCATTCCACGGCAGACACCTTGAGACCTGCCTTACAGATTCTAAAGACTGCACCGGGTGTGAAACTGGTATCTGCATTTTTTGTGATGGATACCCAGTTCAAGGATCAGGGGGAGAACGGTACCTTTATTTTTGCAGACTGTGGTCTGAATCAGGATCCTACTGCAGAGGAGCTGGCAGCTATAGCAGATACCTCTTCCAGAAGCTTTAAATCCTTGATTGGTCCCAAACCGGTGATTGCGATGCTCAGCCATTCCACCAAGGGAAGTGCGAAGCATCCTCTGGTAGATAAAGTGGTGGAAGCTACGAAGATTGCTCATGAGCAGTATCCTCACCTTGTGCTGGATGGCGAATTACAGACAGATGCGGCGTTGGTTCCTCAGGTTGCAAAATCAAAATCACCGGGCAGTCCTGTTGCGGGAAGAGCCAATGTGCTGATTTTCCCCAATCTGGATGCCGGAAATATTGGTTATAAGCTGGTACAGAGATTGGGGGGAGCAGAGGCATACGGACCTATGCTTCAGGGGATTGCAAAGCCTGTCAACGATTTGTCCCGCGGATGTTCCTGGAAGGATATAGTGGGAGTTGTGGCGTTGACCGCCGTTCAGGCTCAATTAGTGTAAGACAATTGGTATATAGCTCGGGAGGAAGATAGTGTGAAAAATAAATTTTTCACACGCGAATTTGTGCCTACGGCGCAAAGTTCACAGGTTATGGAAAGGACATGGTTATTAAGATGAATATATTGGTAATCAATTGCGGTAGCTCTTCTTTGAAATTTCAGCTGATTCATTCTGAATCAGAACAGTGTATCGCTAAGGGGATTTGTGAGAGAATCGGTATTGACGGAAGTATGATCACTTATGCACCGACAGGCGGTGAGAAGGAGAAGACGGTTACGCCTATGCCGGATCATACAGAGGCCATTCGTCTGGTGTTGGAGGCTCTGATGAATCCTGTTACCGGTGTGGTTAAGAATATTGAGGAAATCGGAGCGGTGGGACATCGCATCGTTCATGGCGGTGAGAGCTTCGCAGCGTCGACAAGAATTACGGATGAAGTGCTTGCCGGCATCAGGGAGTGTAATGAACTTGCTCCCTTGCATAATCCGGCAAATTTGATCGGTATTGAGGCCTGCAGGAAGCTGATGCCGGATACACCCATGGTGGCTGTGTTTGATACCGCATTTCATCAGACAATGCCGGAGGAGGCATATTTGTACGGTCTTCCTT
>CAYOHU010000131.1:0-5505 GCA_964403845.1 uncultured Acetatifactor sp. | reverse complement strand
ACCATGCCCTTTCCATAACCTGCAAACTTTGGGTCGCAGGCACAAATTCGCGTGTGAAAAATTTATTTTTCACACTAACGTCCTCCGGCAATCATCTCAATCGGGTGAAAATTATCATTTCCTGCATAAAGATCGCTCTTGGAAATCAACGCCATTTTATATCGATAGATTTCGTAAGCACCATCGGACAGGGCTTCTGCGTCATAGTCATAAATCACAACGGCATCCTTCTGTGTTTCTCCAACCAGCTCCAGTGCCCAACCATTGTACTTGTTGGTCAGTGTGCAGCAGCTGACAGCTCCGCTCTGCGTATCTACAAAATACAGATAGAAATCTTCTGTCATATCCCATGTGCGGCAAACCAGCATGGTTCCCATTGTTCCAATAATATTGGACTGCTCCAGCGATGCCAGTGTGCTCAGAGCACCGGTTCCCAAATCAATTCGCAGGATATTCTCGGAAGAACCCTCTGCGACATAAAGCGCTCCATCCAAAACGGCAGCACCATGACCGTTTTTGTTCTCCACATCATAGAGAGAAGTAAAATTCCCGTTTTCAACATTCAGACAAACATACTTTGTTTTTGAAGCACCGAAAATTTCACTCCATTTGCTTGCACTGTAATCCTCCGTAGCGGAATATTCTTCCGGGTAGGAAACGCCTTCCAACACAACGTTGCTGCCGCTACATCCAACGATTCGCCAATGAGACCCGTTTTCTACATTTAGAGATGCAACGATGGATGTTTTCCCCGAGGAAAGATCATAACGCATGAGTTGACGATTCGAAGCAGTCGTAACACCATCACTTTGAGATAGTTCCTTTGTAACAAAATACAGGCTGCTTCCACTGCCTAAAACAGTGGGTTCCACTGTGACACCGTCATTGAAGGTATAAACCTTCTCCCGGTTTGTTCCGTCCGGATTCATGCTGTAAAGAATGCTTGGCATACTGACCTGCATCATACCGGAATCTGTATAGCCGAAGGAAACGGTTTCTCCTTCGGAATCTGCGCCGCAGCTTAGCAGGTACAGCTTTCCACTAATGGTAAATATTGTGCCGAAATACGGCGAAAATTCATCTTCCGGAATGATTGCATTGCAGATTATTGTATCGTGGCTGCATCCGGCATTATTGCACAGATAGACCTCCTGCTGTGTGGCAAAATCCATATACATGACGGCACTGCCGTAGCTTCCGTCTCTCAATTCCTTCAGTTCACCGGGAATGTAATAATAGCCGTCCTCCGTATTGCAGGAAGGATGGACTTCATGGGTAAGCAGTGAAAGACCATTCTGACCCTGTGCTGAATCGATATTGGTTACGGTGTCCGTTTCGTTTTTGCCTACAAAAAAGCCGCTATCTTTTGCTCCATCATCAGCCTGGCGGCTGCTGCACGCGCACAGGCTGAGCAGAAGGGCGCATACACAAACAATTGATAATCGTTTTTTCATCTGAAGAACCTCCTTTTTGATTTCATTCCTATCATAAAAGGAAAAAGTCAAGAAAGCGTCAAGCCTTCCTGACTTTCTGATTTATTGAATACGCACCGAAAAAAGTACTTTTGCGCCACCTGAGGGAGCATTGGCAAGTTTCAAAAAACCACCATGTTTGTTGCATAATATTTTGCTGATAACAAGACCCATTCCCATGTGTTCTTTTCCAGGATCTACAAAAAAGGAAAGTCCATCCTGTTTTTTTAAAATCATATCCGGAAATCCCGGTCCATCGTCCAGAATGGTTGTGAACAGACTACCGTTTTGATATTCCCATGTGATCTGTATTTTCTGTTTGGAAAAGCGCAAAGAATTTTGGAAAATGTTCTCTAATATCCTCGCATAGTTTTCTCTGTCAATCGATACTTCCAATTCCGGCACGTCCTTCTGAATGACCGGTTCTTTATGCTCCGTCCCTGCAAGTATCTTCATATCTTCCTCCAACGCGGTCAAAAAGGCGTCTATATTACAGGTAGTACGGTGCAACTCCAATGCCTCCAACTGATTTACATTGCGCACAGAATCCGTGTATCGTTCCAACCGTGCTGCCCCAAAAGCCAAATTGTCTGCAATCATGGCAATTTGCTCCTGATTCATCGTCCCTTTGGAAAGGTTGATTTGCAGATACTCTGTATATCCTTTCATAATGGCAATGGGATTTCGCAAATCATGGGCAATAGAAGATAATAATTTTTGACGTTGTTCCAGCATCAGCCATACTTCCTTATTCGCCTGATGAAGTCCCTGACGCATAATCTCAAAGGATTCACAAAGCCGCCCCATTTCATCGGCACGATCTGCCACAACGGAAAAATCCAAATCCCGTTTTGCGATCTGCCCCGTAGCATTTCCCAAAACCTGCAAGGGCTCCCACAGCTTGTGTCGATAGAACCAGAAAGCGCAAATCAAAATACTGCTCATACAGTAAAGCATCGGCATAATGACCATGGCAACACCTGCCGCAAGATAAGCAGCCTGCCGTTTCGGAGTTAAAGTACGATAGCTTTGCTCTGCTTTGGAGATGGTATAGGATATTTCTGCCCCAGCATTTCCGGCTGTATTCCAGTCAACACCAAGCATTGGCAATTCCTGACCAACCTGTAACAGCATCTCTGCTGTTTCAATCGTCCCATCCGAATAGGATTTGTTGACAGATAAATATATCTTGTCCGTTTCCGGTAAGAGCCAAAAGCGAAATACATTGCAACCCCATATCGTCAATGCAGATAAAGAAATCGCCGCAATTACCGCAACCAAAACGCACACACAGAATGCTCTGCGCAGGGGCATATCCCGTAAGCACTGCCTTATTTGCTCCATTTATAACCCACCCCCCAAACGGTATCTATAAATTCCTGACCGGATACCTCTGATAGCTTGGCACGAATTTTACGGATGTGCTCCTTGACAACCGTGTTATCACCCTCGGCATCATAGCCCCAGATAATTTCATAGATTCGCTCCCGGTCAAATACCTGACCGGGATTTGTAATCAACAGCTCTACAATGTCAAATTCCTTTCGTGACAGCGCGGTTTCCGTCCCATCATAAGAAACGGTACGTTCATCCAAATCGACCAGCAGCTTTCCGGACGCAACGATTCGGGCTGTCTTTATGGTTCTTGCGTCACGACGCAAATGCGCGGCAATCCTCGCAGTCAATTCCTTCAGGCTGAAGGGCTTTGTGATGTAATCATCCCCACCGGTCAGCAGTCCGGTCACTTTGTCCTGCTCCGTGACTCTTGCGGTCAGGAACAGGATTGGACAGGAAATATGGTCTCGAATCACTGCACAAAATTCCAGACCGTCCATATCCGGCATGTTAATGTCCAGCAAAATCAAATCAGGTATCATATTCAGTTTTTCCATAGCTTCCTGTGGATGATTTGCTGTGTATACAAGGTAGCCCTCATTCGTCAGATGTGCGGAAAGTAATTGGGTAAGTGTTTTTTCATCATCTACAATCAGTATTTTCCTTTTCATAGCTTCACACCTTTCAAGGAGGTATTATACTCGGTAAAAGTCAAAAAGTAGTGACCTGTTCGCATTATCGGTGAATATACATTCTTGACAGTTCGTCTTCTCCGTCACCCTGCACCATACACAGGAATTCCCAACCATAGTGTTCATAAAATCCGGTATGGTCTGTGAGCAGGTAGACAGGAGAAATGCCCTTGCTGCGCAGTTCTTGGACTGTCATATCAAGCAGCCGACCGGCGATTCCCTTGCTGCGATAGTCTGCTTCCGTATAAACGGCGCAGATATTCGGCGTAAGGTCTTTCCGGTTATGGAAGTCATTTTCAATCACACCCAAGCCGCCGATGATTTTGCTTCCATCCATGCACAGTCCCTAAGTCAAGAATTTTCATTCCCGCTTCCACTTGTATGCGACTTAAAATTAATTCCAAATGCATATCATCCCTTGTTTGCTTATTATAGTACGCTCCAACTCGAAAGCTTTCTTCAAAACCTTGTTTTGTTTGCTCAATACTCTCTTTATAATGCACTTTACATCACTTCCAAATTCTAACTGGAATTAGTTAATTCCATCAATTAATTCTTTTGCTCGATGTAAAACAGGTAATTCTCTATTTGCAACAAGTTTTCCTAATCTTGTCCTTTTTCTGTTTTCATACTCCATAACCGCTTCCTCATAAGTCATTTTTAATGTAGATAAATGGAAACTTTCAATTTCATCCTGAGTCAAATTCTTTTCTCCGAAGGATTTGATTTTGCACAAAAAGTAATTATTAATATTATGTCTATGAATCAAATTGTAATAATCACTTACAATTCCTATTTTACAAACCACATCCACTAAAACACCAAGTTCTTCTTTGAGTTCCCTGTTAATAGCAGTCAGTAATTCTTCTCCTATCTCAACTCCACCACCAGCTGTCTCAATTAATGTTGCTTTTCCGAAATCATCGTCTCGCTCAGCTCTTACAAAGTAGAACATTCCATTTTCATCATAGACAATTGCTCTTGCAATGTTTCTGTCATGATCAATATATTCTCGTTGCCACTCTGTATCTTGTAATTCAATATATATTTCTTTATTTTTCATAACTCGTCCACTCCACTAAATTCGCTTGCTCCTGTCCATTGTAACAGTCTTCATAGAAAAAGCCAACGGCTGGCGGCCAGCCGTTACGCCATGCAGCATTCGCAATCCGCTTCGCTTCTTGCTCATGTACGCCTTTCGCAGTATAGAAATCAAAGATGACAGAATCTCTTATCATTTATGCATATCCTCCAAAGATACCAACCGAACCTTAAGATAGATGTATCTCAACACGAAAACATAAATACAAAACTGATACTTTTACTTAAAGAAAAGGCAAAAAAATGTACCTGGGGATAGCTGTCGCGCTAGTGACTTGGTACATTTTTCGGTTTGACTTATCCTAAAATGCCTGCGTGGGTTTTTTTTCAAAGAAATCCTTGAAAATACCCACTGTCTCTCTACTTACCGGGTATTTCAAGCACTTTTACCTATAATATACCCACAAGTGATCCCTGTCACGTTCCACTACGCAAAATCGCCGGTGACTTTCGCCATATATCGGTACTTTAGAGAAGACTTCTTGGTAAGCATGCTTCCCAGAAGTCTTTTTTCGTCCCACTGCATGACTCAATGCTCTAACATGTTTTCAATAAATATGCCATATTCAAATAGGCTGTCTGCATCTTCATCCGTCCACTTTCATAAAATCAATCTCTTCGTTTCTAACATATCTGTCCCCTTCGTTAAGCAAATTTTTCAATTTTCCAAACTAGAATTTCTTCAGCACCATTTTTGCTACACCGAATAATGCTGCAAATAAAACACCTGCAACCGGCCATACAATCCATGTAATATCCCAGTTCATAGTCCATAGGCTCCATGCAAGGTAAATCGCTGTAGTCAGACACCAATATATACCAGAAAATGTATCCGTCTTTTTCCTAAATACTTTTTCTTCTTTTGTATATTCACCTTCCTGAAGAAGAATATCGTAACTGCTTTT
>CAYOHU010000130.1:0-5507 GCA_964403845.1 uncultured Acetatifactor sp. | reverse complement strand
CTTCCGCCCCGAGCGTGAAATCGGCAATGAGGTCCTGACAGTAGAGCATTTGTCAAAAACCATCAATGGAGAAAAGGTATTGGATGACATCTCCTTTGTAGTAGGACATGATGATAAGATTGCTTTTGTAGGAAGCAACGAAATTGCCAAAACAACACTCTTCCAGATTTTGGTAGGCGAGCTAGAGCCGGACGAAGGCTCTTACAAATGGGGGGTTACTACCTCTCAGGCCTATTTCCCCAAGGATAACACTGAGGAGTTTGACAATGATCTGTCTATCGTTGACTGGCTCACCGGTTACTCTCCTGTGAAGGATGTAACCTATGTACGCGGATTTCTTGGACGTATGCTGTTCGCCGGTGAAGACGGAGTGAAAAAAGTAAAGATTCTCTCCGGTGGTGAAAAGGTTCGCTGCTTACTTTCCAAAATGATGATCAGTGGAGCAAACTGTCTGGTTCTGGATGAGCCTACAAACCACTTAGACATGGAATCCATCACTGCCCTGAACAACGGGCTGATTAAATTCCCCGGTGTAGCGTTGTTCTCCTGCCACGACCATCAGTTTGTACAGACCACAGCAAACCGTATTATGGAAATTCTTCCGGGAGGCAGCATGATTGACAAAATCACTACCTACGATGAGTATCTGGCCAGCGATGAAATGGCCAGAAAGCGCACTGTTTTTACTGCCAATAAAACTGACGACGAAGACTAACATGTGCTTTTGATAACTATTTGAAACGCGAGGAAATCATGAGCATTATAGACTTACATGTACACTCAACAAAATCAGACGGGACCTTTACCCCCATTGAATTAGTGAATTATGCGATGGAGAAGGGGCTTCACGCTTTCGCCCTGACGGATCATGATACCGTGGATGGTCTGCAGGAAGCCATGGAATATGCAAAACAGCTGCGAAAAGCTTTTGCACAGAACACCCTGCCTCCCGAGATAGCTGCCCTGCAGGCAAATCGACGTAAGCCCCTGACTGCGGCCTCCGTTCCCGAGGTAATTCCGGGGATTGAGTTTTCCACAGAATATCAGGGTAAAGATATCCATATTATTGGTCTTTACATTGACTACATGAAGCCTGACTTTCAAAAATATCTGCAGGATTTCATAGTTTCCCGTACCCTGCGTAACCGGAAAATGTGCACCCTGTTGCAGGAAGCAGGCATTGATATTTCCTATGAGAAATTACGGGAGGCATTTCCGAATTCCGTGATCACCCGTGCGCATTATGCAAAATATCTGATGCAGCAGGGATATACAAAGAGCCTGAAGGAGGCCTTCGACCGCTATGTAGGTGACCACTGTCCTTACTTTGTCCCCCGTGAAAAGGTCTCCCCCGCTCAGGCGGTGGAGCTGATTCTTGCCGCAGACGGTATTCCCATTCTTGCGCATCCGATACTCTATCGGATGTCCGATGCCAGACTGGATACTCTGGTGGCCGAGCTTAAAGAAGTCGGTCTCATGGGCATTGAAGCAATCTACAGCACCTACACCGCAGGGGAAGAACGGCAGATGCGTGCTCTTGCCCAAAAATATCACCTGTTAATCAGCGGCGGCTCCGATTTCCACGGTGAAAACAAGCCCAAGCTGGATTTAGGAAATGGCTATGGAAATTTAATGGTACAGGGCAGTGTACTGAGCGACATAAAACGAAGTATGGGAAAGCTTCTCTTTACAGATATGGACGGTACCCTTCTGAGGGATGACAGTACCATCAGTCCACGGCTGAAGGCAGAGCTGGATCATATGACTCAGGCCGGACATCGTCTGATTCTGACCTCCGGGAGACCCTTGCCCGCCATTTTAGAAGTGTGTGAAGAAGCAGCGCTTTCCTATCCGGGCATGATCATCATCTCCAACAACGGCGGCTGCATCTATAATTACGAGGAGGATCAAACCATTCTGGAACACCGTCTGTCACAGGAAGATATAACTTACATCATCTTCAGGGCAAAGGAAGCCGGTATCCACATCCATGGTTATACCAAAACTCACATTGTTTGTCATGAGATGAATGACGAGCTTCGTTATTACACACAACGTATCCATATGCCTTTAAAATATGTACCGGATATTGCGGAGGCATTGCCTCAGGGCAGCTATAAATTACAGGTTATCAGTCTGACAGATCACGAAGCGTTAGTCAGATTCCGCGACAGCCTGCTGTCCTTCTGCGGTGACCGCATCCAGATGATCTTCTCCAATGAGCGTTATCTGGAAATTCTTCCCGCCAAAGCCGGAAAGGGCAATGCAATCCGTTTTCTCACGGACTATCTTCCGGTTCCCCGTTCCCATACCTTTGCTGCCGGAGACGCCGAGAATGATATCTCCATGCTGCAAGCCGCCCATGTCGGTATTGCCATGCAAAATGCCTCCGATATCGTAAAAGAGAACGCTGATATGATAACCCTTCTGGACAACAATAACGATGGGCTATTGGAGGTACTTGAAAAGTACTTCCAATAGCCCATGCGGCTTTCCTTATTCTTCCTGCAATCGATTCCATCCTCACATTTCGAGAACTTATCCCTCCACAATCAGGTATCTGCCGTCACCGACATCAAACACCTCATCTGCCTGTAAAATCTCATCTTCTGAGGCGCCTTCCAAATCCACGCCTTCCTCTTCAAAGAATTCAATCACCTCGTCTGCGGAATTCACTACCACTGCCATACAATCCTCCAGGAAGTCCTCAGCCTCCTCAAATGTATCGGCAACCTTCTCCGGGAACAGCTGTAACTGATTCTCTAAAAAGCATTCCAGCACTGCATCATCATATTCATGCATAAGCACATCCTCCTCATGACAGATATATAAATGAATTTGTTTTCTTAAGATAATAATATTAGGATTACACAATCTCGTCAATACCGAAAAAACTTATTCATAATTTATGATACTGAAAATGAATAGACATCACATTTAAAAAATCGTAACTATTCAGCACTTTACTTTGCCAAAAAATTCAACAGCTGCAACGGATGCTCAATCATCGCGTCAGCATGCCCTTCTTCCAGTTCTTTTCGTTCTCTAAAGCCCCAAAGTGCTCCTATTGTGAATGCGCCCGCAGCTTTTCCTGTTTTCATGTCGGTAGCCGTGTCTCCCAGATAAAGAATGTCCTTCGGAGACAGCTGCAACTGTTCCAATATCTGAAATACCCCCTGCGGACTGGGCTTAATCGGCACATTTTCCTTTTGTCCCTGAATCACATCAAAATATCCCTCTCCAAATAACGTCTCAATCACATGAATGGTTTCCGCATGGGGTTTATTGGACAAAACAGCTATGCGAATATCCTTCTCCTTCAGAGCCGCCAATAATTCTCTGATCCCGGTGTAAGGCCTTACCTCATACATACAGTCTCTGCGAAAGAGCTCCCTATAACGGACAAAGGTCTCTTCGAAATGTATCAGCTTTTCATCTCCGGCTGCAACAAGCGCTCTCTGAACGAGCTTTTCAGCACCATCCCCAACAAAATATTTGTACTGTTCCACCGAAAAAGGACCGTAGCCTAATGGTTTCAGTGCTCTGTCTCCACAATACTTAATGCTTTGGATTGAATCTGAAAGGGTTCCGTCCAAATCAAAAATCACTGCTCGCTTCATACTCATAACCACTCTTTCGCTTCCTGATACAATCTGCCCACGGGCAAACCAACCACATTGTTATAATCCCCTTCGATACCACTGATATATCTTGCGCAGAATCCTTGAATTCCATAGGCTCCAGCCTTGTCCATGCAGTCGTTCGTAGACACATACTCTCCAACCTCTCCCTCGGTCATAGAATAAAAATGAACCCTCGTTACCTCATGAAAGGTCTTACGCTCCACCTCGGCGCCTTTGGAAGCCCCACGGTGTAACAGGGTTACCCCGGTATACACCTCATGCGTTCCTCCCTGAAGAGCCGACAGCATCTCCACGGCATCCTTCCTGCCTGCAGGTTTTCCCAGAATCCGATTTTTGCATGCCACGATAGTGTCCGCGCCTATTACCAGCACCTCCCCTTCCGTAGGCAGACTTCTAAGCACGGCCTCTGCCTTCTGTCCGGAAAGCTCCTCCACAATCTCTGAGGGCTTGGTCCTTGTTATCTTCTCCTCCACATCACTTACTTTAATTTGAAAGTTCAATCCAATCTGCTCCAGCAACTCCTTCCTGCGGGGCGATGCGGACGCTAATATAATCTCCATACTCTTTCGTCATCCTCTTTCATTACTCATGATGCATCTCCGGCTTGAAGGTCCGGGTATCCAATGCCGATGCTTCCTTCAGTTCCCTTGCTTTTTCAACCGCCTCTTTACAAAATTCTTCTTGAGAGTGAAACAGCTTTCTTCCTCGTCTATCCACCTTTACATAAGTACCATCACTCTGCAGAACAGAAGCTTTGACCGTATCGTTCAACTGATTTTGCAGAATGTGCAAAAGCTCCTCCTTCAGCTTCGGTCTGTCCACCGGGAACAGAATCTCTACCCGACGCTCCAGATTGCGAGGCATCCAGTCTGCACTGCCGCAATATATCTCATAATGCTCGCCATTCTCAAAATAGAAAATGCGGCTGTGTTCCAGGAAATTACCTACGATGGAACGCACGGTAATATTCTCACTGACACCGGGAATCCCTACCTTCAGGCAGCAGATTCCGCGGATAATTAAATCTATCTTCACCCCGGCAGCCGAAGCTTCATAAAGAGCTGCAATGATATCTCTGTCACAGAGGGAATTCATTTTAGCAATGATACGTGCCGGACGTCCCTCCTGTGCATATTTCTTTTCTCTTCCGATCAGATAAAGGAACTTATCCTTCAGCCAAAGCGGTGCCAACGCCAGCTTATTCCAAAACAATGGCTCAGAATAGCCTGACAGCATATTAAATACAGCAGTGGCATCTTCTCCGATACTCTCAGAGCAGGTCAGCATACCGATATCTGTGTATTGCTTAGCCGTTGCGTCATTGTAATTTCCGGTTCCTAAATGCACATATCTGCGGATGCCATCCTCCTCTCTTCTGACCACCAATGTAATCTTACTGTGAGTCTTCAGTCCTACCAGACCATATATAACATGGCATCCGGCTTTTTCAAGCATTCTCGCCCACACGATATTATTCTCCTCGTCAAACCGGGCCTTCAGCTCTACCAAAACAGTTACCTGTTTTCCGTTTTCAGCTGCCTGTGCTAACGCTGCAATGATCGGGGAATTGCCGCTGACACGATATAGTGTCTGTTTGATTGCCAGAACCTCCGGATCCTTTGCTGCCTGCCTGATAAAATCCACCACCGGTGTAAAGGTCTGGTAAGGATGATGCAGCAGGATATCGCCTTTCCTGATTTCTTCAAAGATATCGCAGCCTGCCGGTAATTCAGGAATCTGTTGTGGTTCAAATTTCGGTGCCTTCAACTGCTGAAAGCCGGCCAGACCATATATTTTCATCAATACCGTTAAATCTAACGGTCCATCAATCTCATAGATATTCTGCTCTTCGATATGGAGTTC
>CAYOHU010000129.1:0-5546 GCA_964403845.1 uncultured Acetatifactor sp. | reverse complement strand
GAGGACGGGACTCCCCTCGTGTCAGGATACTACGAAGCTCCAAATCTCACCGGCAACACAGCGAAAGAGAACTACGAAGCTCTCAGAACTGCAATGGCTAACTGGGCCTCAGACCGGGACACACTCTTTTGGGAGACCATGGATCAATATGAGGAGTACGCTCAGGATCAGCTCACTGCAATGGGAGCCGAGTCCTTTATCGCCTACAGCACGGATATGAAGCTTGAATATACACGTGTAGATTCCGCCATAGTCAGTTTTCGGGAATGGTATCGGGATTACACGGGCGGAGTTCATGGAAATTACGGGTACAGTGGCGTTACGTTTGATGCTGTCAGTGGGGAACTTTTGACACTGGCTGATTTGATGACGAATGAGGCAGCAATGGAGAAATTTTGCGAGATGGCAGCAGACTATTGTGTTGAAAACGTACAGGAGCAGGATTTAGAAAACCTGTCCGATAATTATGAAGCAGTTATCCGCGCAAAGTTTTCCCCCGGACACGAGACGGACAATTGGTATCTGGACGCTGCAGGAATCACGATTGTGTGTAATCCTTATGAGATAGGTCCCTATGCCATGGGACCGGTATTCATTACCCTTCCTTATGAGGACATAAGGGAGCTTCTGAAGCCTCAGTATCAAATTCTACCGGAATCCGGGACGGCAATGCTGACACCCGGTGTGGAAGCATTGCTTCCCCTGTCCGGGCAGGATAAAACGGTACCTGTTAAATTAACATTAATAAAGGCTCAAGAGGAAGAAATGTTCCCCACGCTTGCCATAACAGCCGGCGAACTTACAACTGAGCTTGAAGCGCTGGAATACGTCGACTGTGCACATGTTATCCGCAGAGCCAATGGTAGGATGTTCCTGCTCTTTGACATAGATATTGCGTCTGATGACTATGTAACGCTGATGTATGAACTGATGCCGGAGGAGCTGCGAATGACAGCGGAATTGTACGAAAGCAGCATTGATCAAGGAAATGTAAATGTAGATTCGTTGAAGCTAATCCAGCGCATAGGCATACTGGGTTCCTACAGTGTGGAGGCGGATTACCGGATTGAGACGGACGGAGCTCTCACTTTGGAAAGCGATTGGTTCGGGATTGTAAGTAATTCTTACCAGCCCACCATTACTGCTGTCAGAGAGGTTCCGGTTGTCATAGACGGCGAGGATGCGCTTTTACCTGTCGGCAGCAGACTACAGCTTCTGGGAACGGACAAGGTCGGCATCATTCGCTTCCGGGAATTGAATTCCGGTACGGAAGGAGAGATTCATTTCAATAGAAACGAGGAAAAATGGGCTATCTATATCGAGGGCATGGAGGAGTTTGAATATTTTGAAAATCTGCCTTATGCAGGCTAGAATAGCCTTTTATTCACCTGCATATTAACCGTACTATGCACGGATGTTAAAAACACCCCAGGGCAAATTGTCCCGGGGTGTAATAAATCGCATTAAATTCTTCTGAGACGTATCGGAACATATATATATTCCTATCTCTTTGAGAACTAAAATTATCTCTTTGAGAACTGAGGTGCGCGACGAGCTGCTTTGAGACCGTATTTCTTTCTTTCTTTCATACGAGGATCTCTTGTTAAGAAACCGGCTTTTTTCAAAACGGGTCTGTAATCAGCATCTGCCTGAAGCAACGCTCTGGAAACACCGTGTCTGATTGCGCCTGCCTGACCGGTATACCCGCCACCGCGAACATTAACGATAACATCAAATTTATCAGCAGTTTCGGTTGCAACCAAAGGCTGACGTACGATAACCTTTAAGGTCTCAAGACCAAAATACTCATCCATGCTTCTCTTATTAATAACAACATCGCCCTTACCGGGTACTAAATATACTCTAGCGATTGATTTCTTTCTTCTACCTGTTCCGTAGTATCTTTCTGTTTTAGCCATGATCTATTTTCCTCCTTTCAGTCCCTTAGAATGTCAGTACTTCAGGTTTCTGAGCAGCATGCTCATGCTCAGCGCCTGCATATACGTGAAGTTTGGTGTACATCTGTCTTCCTAAAGGTCCCTTGGGAAGCATACCCTTAACAGCAAGCTCAACAACCTGCTCAGGTTTCTTATCTAATTTCTCTCTTAAGGTAGCTTCTTTCATACCACCAACATAATCAGAATGATGATAGTAAATCTTCTGATCTAACTTCTTACCGGTTACTTTAACCTTTGCAGCGTTGATAATAATCACGTTATCACCGCAATCCATATGAGGAGTGAAAATGGGCTTATTCTTTCCTCTTAAAACCTTTGCAACCTCAGAAGCTAAACGTCCTAAAGTCATATTTGTAGCGTCTACTACATACCATTTTCTATCGATTGTAGCTGGGCTAGCCATAAATGTTTTCATTATGTTCCCTCCATATTACTTTTGTAGATGTTGTCCCGTGCCTGTCAGAAATTGCAGATGTCCGGCTACAATTGATGACTTCTTCAAGACTGTTTACTCTATATCTCTTAATGCTTCGTCGGGGCTTTGACTCGGCATTTTGAAACATCGTCACAGTGATATATTATATGACATCCCTCCATGGGTGTCAAGGTATATTTTAGAAATTCCATATAAATCCATATAAAATCCATTTGAAATCCGTAACTATTCCTATAATCTGCCCTTTCGTGAATGCTCCGGCATCCTACGAAGTAAATATGCACTCTGCATGGATACTTCGCTATGACATAAATTCATATTTCAGCAGCATCAGTCCGTGTGCCGGTGCAGTAGGACCTGCCGCCTCTCTGTTCCTCGCTCTCAGGATTCTCTCAATATCCTTAGGTTCCCGTTTGCCCCGGCCAATCTCCATCAGGGTTCCTGCGATAATCCGAACCATATTATATAAAAAGCCACTGCCACAGACACGAATCACCAGTTCTCTTCCCTGCTCTTCCACATCCACGGAATAAACAGTTCTAACAGTGGATTCAACCTGTGCTCCTGACTGACAAAAGCTTTTGAAATCGTGCTCACCCTCAAGATATGCAGCCGCCTTCCTCATCTTATCCACATCATATTCATGATAGGAAAATAAGGAATACAACCGCTTGGTAGGCATGGGAAACTGTCCACGGTATATACGATATTCGTAGGTTTTGCGGCTCTCACAATGCCTCGGGTGCCAGTCAATTGCCACCTCCTCGGATTTCTGAATACGAATATCCTCCGGTAAACGCTGATTTAAAGCATAAGAGATTTTCTCCGCAGGCATACGATTCACGGTATCAAACACTGCAATATTTCCCAGAGCATGCACACCGGAATCAGTTCTGCTGGCACCAATCACCATAATCGGCTCCTGCAGCAGCTCCGTCAGGCATCTGTTTAATTCACCTTCAATGGTAATCCCATTATTCTGTATCTGCCAGCCATGGTAATTGGTTCCATCATAAGCAACGGTCAGACGCACTCGTTTTTTCTGTTCCATTTATGTTCTCCACAAGCAAGCCGCTACAACGCAAGACGTCCCACGAATATGCTCACCACCATATATACTCCCAGACATGCATAGGCTATATAATCCCTCTTCCGGTAGCATAACGGTTTCATCTTGGTTCGTCCCTCACCACCACGGTAACATCTGGCTTCCATAGCCATCGCCAAGTCATTGGCGCGACGGAAAGCAGATATAAACAGCGGTACAAGCAGCGGCACTAATGCCTTGGCACGTTTCACCAGATTACCGTTCTCAAAATCTGCTCCTCTGGCAATCTGTGCTTTCATAATCTTATCGGTCTCTTCCAGTAAAATAGGGATGAACCTCAGTGCAATGGACATCATCATAGCAACCTCATGCACCGGAACCTTGATGATTCTGAGCGGACGCATCATTTTCTCCATGCCATCCGTCAGATTGTTAGGCGTTGTGGTCAGAGTCATCACAGAGGAGCCGATAATCAGCAATGTCAATCGGATTACCATGGAAATTGCCAATCGTAAGCCTTCCTCTGTAATCGTCAGCTTCCATACAGTAATAAGCTCTTTTCCGGGTGTCAAAAACAGATTAAACACTACTGTAATCAACAGCAGCAGCAAAATCGTCCTCATACCTTTTACCATAAACCGAAACGGAACCTTCGACAATTTGATCACTGCCGCAAGAAACAATCCTGCCAAAATATAGCCCAAAAAATTTTGAAAACAAAATAATGATATAATATAAAGGATGGTTCCGCCTAATTTCACCCGGGGATCCATCTTGTGAATAACGGATTCTGTTTGATAATATTGTCCTAATGTAATATCTCTAAGCATAATACTCCTTCGCCGGGGTTCATGCCGCATAAACGGTCACGACTCCTTCTACCTTGTTTACTGCTTAATGGCTTGATAGATTTGCTCAGCGGCCTCCTCTATAGTCGTCACATCCACATCCACGTTTAAACCCCTTTCATGCAGGGCATGCATGATATAGGTTACCTGCGGTGCTGCCAGTCCGACCGACTCCAGCTCCTGATAATGTCGGAATACATTTCTTGGCACATCATCATACATCACGCTTCCCTTGTTCATCACAATAATACGATCCACATACTCTGCCACATCTTCCATACTATGTGATACCAGAATGATAGTCATACCGGTCTCGATCTGAAGTCGTTTAATCTGTCCCAAAATCTCATCACGCCCTTTGGGATCCAATCCGGCGGTAGGTTCGTCCAGAATCAGTACATCCGGTTTCATTGCCAGCACACCTGCAATTGCCACACGACGCTTCTGTCCGCCCGATAATTCAAAGGGTGACTGATAAAACAGTTCATCCGGCAATCCCACTTTCTTTAACGCGTCATAAGCACGCAGCTCTACTTCCTTCTTCTCCAGACCCAGATTCTTTGGGCCAAAGCACACGTCAGTAAATACATCCACCTCAAACAACTGGTGCTCCGGGTATTGGAAAACCAATCCCACCTTGCTACGCAGCTTCTTCCTGTCAAAATCCTCATCGTAGATATCCTCTCCGTTGAAATAGATGCTTCCGCTGCTTGCTTTGAGCAATCCGTTCAGATGCTGCACCAGCGTAGATTTACCGGAGCCTGTATGACCGATGATGCCAATAAACTGTCCGTCAGGTATGGTCAGACAAATATCGTTCAAGGCCTTTACAGCCAGTGTAGTATCGTCTCCGTATACATAATTTACATGATCCAATATCAATGACATTTTATATGTCCTATGCCTTTCTTATTTGCATTTTCCTGCTTATTCGCATTTTTCCTTGCCTATTTGCATTTTCCAGCTTATACACATTTTGCCTTGTTGTAATACCTACAGCTTTAATGCCTCCACTAATTCCTTTGTGGTCAGAATTCCATCCGGAAGCTGCAGACCTTTTTTCTTCAATTCATGTGCCAACAATGTAACCTGAGGAACGTCCAGACGCAGACTCTTCAATTTCTCTACCTGTGAGAAGATTTCTCTTGGCGTCCCCTCCATGGCAACCTTCCCTTGATCCATCACAAACACCTTATCTGCATGAATGATTTCTTCCATATAATGGGTAATCAGAATGACCGTGACCCCTTCCACCT
>CAYOHU010000128.1:0-5615 GCA_964403845.1 uncultured Acetatifactor sp. | reverse complement strand
GAACATAGGTGGAATCTCCTGAAACAACAGTTCCGTTTCCGGTGGCTGTAGGGAAACCAACAAAGTTTACATCCTCACCAAAATACCCGTTCATTGTCATGTTCATATCGCGCAAAGAGGATATATAACACTGCATCAGAACAGATCTGTTTTCACGATACTGTGAATCGTAATTCATCCAGTAATCTTCGTTATAGTAATCATCCGCAAGCTCCTCCGGCAAGGTCTTTGCATACTCCAAAATACTGATAAACTCCGGAGAATTAAAATTACACTTACCATCAGAAACATCAACAAACTCGCTTCCGCAATACTGCATTACCATACTCATAAACCAGCTTCTCGTCAGTTCACCAATAGCCTCTGTTCCCTCCGGAAGACCATTCACAAACTCCTGAAACTCCTGCATCGTCCAACTCTCTCTGTTCCCTACCATGGCAGTTTTCGCCACAAGAGTCTGCACATTGAAGCTGGGAATGATATAGTATAGCTTTCCGTCCACAGAATATGCATCAAAAACATTCTGCATAAATTCAACCTGAGACAGCTCCTCATCCTGTTCAATCAGCTTACCCACGTCAGCAATAAGGCCCCTTAGATATATAATTTTCAATCGGCAGCATCGTATCTGCGATCAAAATGTCAGGCATATTTCCGGAAATAATATCATTATTTAACTGTGTATAGCTTGCAGTGTAATCATCTCTCGTATTGTAGGATTCATACTCCTTCACCACGATACGATACTGATCACTGCTCTTATTATAATTGATGATACGAACCTTCATCTCATAGGGCACATAAGAACCGGCCAAAATAAGTACCTGCTTATCGGGAATATCCTCAGGGTTTTTCTTGGTGAAGAAGGCTCCCTTACTTACGCCGTCAGTCCTGTCATAGTAAAAAGCTATAAAATGCGTCTCATCCAATAAGATGATGTTACTGATATTATTGGTATTTAAATCAGAGTTGATATAACTCATAATCTGTACCGGCTGTTCTTCTCCCACATTGAACCCATATACCCCGTTGGAATTGGTATACACAATATCTGTGGCAACACCCGCGGTCAGAGTATTGTAGCCGTTCCACATCAAGGATTCCGGCAATTCACTCTCCTGCCCTACTGTGTCTGTGTTGATGTCATAGTCTGTCATATACATCTTAGACCAGTCGTCATTATAATAGATAATGATAAAGCTTCCATCCTCCTTAACAACAATATCATTGGATTTGGCTATCACATCTGCACCATTTGGCAACGATTTTTCTCCGGCAAAGGTTCCATCGCTGTTAATGCTCATAATTCCCGCTTTGTCACCGTTAATCAGCAAATTGACAGAGCCATCCGCCATAGGCAGAATCTTGTTGATATATCTGTAGCTCTCCTCTGTCTCCAGATTCTCAATCGGTGTCTGCCAAAGAAATGCACCCTTCAAATCCCATGCGCAGATACTGTACTCATGCTTATAAACATAGTTATCGGGGTCAGAATAATCTTCCAAATAATACTGTCTGATAGCATATAATGCACCATTTCTGCCAACTACATAATTGTCGTAATAGGTGTTTTCATAAAGCTGAGAATAATCCTCTTCCCCCAGAGACATGTCACTATCTACTCCGAATGCATCATCTACCGCCACATCCACTGTAACTGCTTCTGTCCTTGCCATACTGCCCGTTGTAATACCCTCTCCTGCCGCCGCTTCATTCGAGTCTTCTTCTCCTGCGGCAGAATCTCCGCCATTTGCTTCATCGGACGCAAAATTGTCTATCTGTGAAAAGTCAATTTCGACGGTCTGCATATCGCTTCCGTCTTCCTTCATCGAGACAAGCTTCACTTCTTGAGTAGAGCCAACCGCATCATGCCAACGATAAACATTCACCGTCAGATAGATACGTCCGTCACATCTGGTCACGGATTCGATGGTTACATCATCCCCCTTTATGTCTGCCGGCAGAGCGATTTCCTCATAACCGTAAACATACTCTTTTGCCAACGCAGCATTTGCGCTGCTTGCTTTGTCATCTCCGCAGGCACACAGACCTGCGGTCATCACCGTCACCAGACCTGCACATAGAAGTCTTTGAAATCCTTTTTTCTTTTTCATAGCCACTCATCCTCCTCATTTTTTTTCTTTTTACGACGCAACCGAACCCCTTCATTACCAATCCGTTTTTCCTTGCGTGTTGCATATCGTCTCTCTGCAATACGTTCTGCTCTGTCTTTTATTCTACACCAGACATCCTTCAAAGTCCACCCTTTATGTCTCCACCATTTTACAATCCACACAAGTAGCAGCAGCACAGGATAAAGAAGGAATAGCAGCATCCAGATTGTCAGGCTGGCCAGGATATCTTCATATCCTCTCGCAACATTCTCCCAAAACGGATAAATAATCGCTTTACCATTCATCGACCGGGTTCCAAAGGCCAAAGCCACCTTCATCCTATTAACGAAAGAATAGCGTGAAGTGTTCTCCAAAATCTGAACTTCCTTCTCATTTGCTCCCAAAGCTTCCCTTACCAGATTTGCCGCAAAATTTTTGACCGGATTGGGCATCACAATCTCATAATGATTGATTCCATGATTCGTGCCCAATTCACTCAAAGTCTCATAGGATACATAAACAATGGTATCATCCAGACCTGCTGCTTTTTCCAGATATCCCTCCGGTCGTTCAATGACTCCGGCTATCAAATGGGGAATTCCGCTCACATACACTGTCATTCCGGCCACATCATTGGAACCAAACAATTGCCATGCAGCATCCTCATCAATGACACAATAATCATGATTCAGATCATTTCCCGAAAAATAGGAGCCTGACAAAAGCTTTAACGGATGAAACAAGAAGAAGTCTCCGCCGATTCCGATTGCATCTGCCTCGAATGACGCTCTGTCACTAGATATGAAAATCCTTCCATCCGCACTATAGGCATCCGCCCATAACCTTGCTCCCTCATTTTCCGATTCAGAGGTAATGGATGCCTCCTGCAAGGCATCATCAAGAGAATACTCAAATTCTTTGATTGCATCTACAGTAATACCCGAATCAGAAGAAAAAAAGCTGCTTACCTGCGCCACATCCTTTTTCTCACTCCAGCGCGTTGCCATTTGCTGCGAATCCTGCATCCGTCCTAAGTGTACGGACAGGACGAGCAGTATCAGGAAAATTACGAATGATATCGCGCCGCTTATGCCTAGCACTAATTTCTTCATAATCTTCTCCTTAATTCTCAGCCATTCTCACTAACTGTCCTGCTTCCACAGGCTGTGTGGATGTTGTAATCACGAATTCATATCCGTACAACGCACCGGTAATCGCTGATTTCGTATCATCGCTTGCAACCACCTGCACATCAACACGGGTGGCAACAAAGCGATTACCCAAAGGACTGCTCTTGGTTTCTACAATCAAAATAAACTTACCATTATTATCTTCACGGATTGCACTGTTTGGCACGATCAAATCATAATCAGCACTCTTTTGACCCACTGACACATTCAATGTCTGACCGGCTATGACATCTCCCTTAACATCAAAGGTCAACAGCTTCTTCTGACCCGGTTCCGTTTTATCCGGCTTAATGCTTTTCAACGACACATCAACATCATCATATCTCCATGCATTCACAAGATCCGCTTTATCTCCTACAGACAGACGCTTTGCCTGCTCGTTGGTTACCGAAAAGCTCATGGTGTAGCCCTGCCCCTCCGGCTGAATCGTTGCCAAAACCACTCCATCTCCGGTCTTCTGACCAGCAATTCTTTCGATGGAAATAATTGTACCCGTTATAGGTGCATCAACTGTTGCACCTATTGATTTTGCTTCGAGTTTATTTACAACTTCCCTCGCATCCAAAACAGCTTCGTACGGAGTTTTCAAATCATACGTTTCTCCATACTCATCAGAAATCGACTTAATCAATTTATTCTTTTCTGCCTCAGCATCCTTCTTCTTCTTGCCTACATCATCAAGTTGTATCTTATTTGCAGTATTTTCTTTTTTATTATCAAGTGCAGTCTGCTTGTTATTCATTTCAACTTCTGCAGCATATTTTTCTTCATTCAATACCTTTACCTCACTCTTCAAACTCTCAATCTGAGCAGGTAAAATAGCGACTTTTTTACTGGCAATATTATATTCTTCTGTTGCGTCGTTCCCTGAAACAGTAATGAAACCATTGGCAACATCCGACAAATAATCCTGTGCACTCTTTAATTCAGCCTCTACTTCCG
This sequence comes from uncultured Acetatifactor sp., assembly GCA_964403845.1. Classification (GTDB taxonomy): domain Bacteria; phylum Bacillota; class Clostridia; order Lachnospirales; family Lachnospiraceae; genus Acetatifactor. Next base: position 1,369 of record CAYOHU010000128.1, on the reverse strand, counting down.
ATAATTCCGCCTTCTTTTGGTTGAGCCGATTCATTAACTCTTCGTGTTTATCTTCCGCAATCTTATATGCCTTTTCCTCAGCAGAGGTATCCGGTGTGTAATAATTCAGTGTGGCGGTCAAATCCTCTTCCTGCTTTGTAAGTACTTCAATTTGGGCATCAATATCTTGCATACGCTTTCTATATTCGTCAAAGCTGGTCATTGTACCATTCTCAATTTTTTTATATACATCTTCAGATATAGCACCTGTTAAATAAGCCTGTTCCAACGTTCTTATGGCATCTTCGTATACATTAACAGCCTTCTTCAGATTTTCTTTTGCCTCTTGTAGCATCTCATCCTCTTCATCTGCCAACACGAACAACACATCGTCTTTAGTTACAAAATCACCTTCTCTAACCTTAACACTTTCTATTGTTCTGATAGATGTAACCTCTACCTGATAGGGATCTCCGCTCTCCACCATGCCGGTACCCCGGATTTTGGCAGTGATAGATCCTGACCGCACATACTGTGCCGCAACCTCCGGCAGGGAATAATTCATAATTGTGTTGGAAAAGAAGGTGAGCACCAGCAGCACAGACAGGAAAATAATCGCTGCCGTCTTCACCCATTCTCTTCTCTTGGTTCCGTTCTCGTTCATAATTTTATCCTCTCCATTTGTCATTACTTTCTATCGATTGTATCCGACGTTCTTTGCTACCTTAGCCCTTGATACCACCCTGATAGGTAATACCATCCACCAGGTATTCCTCACCATACAGAAATACCAGTAAGCTTGGAACCATATAAATCGTAGCAACCGCAAATGCCAAACCAATCTCCCCGGCATTAATCTTACTAAGGAATACCGACAAAGGATATTTTTCTGTGTCTGATAATAATATTAACGGCTGCTCGACCATATTCCAATAATCTATAAATACCAGAATCGCTGCGGAACAAAGAGCCCCTTTACAAAGCGGCATACAGATTCGTCTGTAAATCTGCCATTCTCCGGCTCCGTCTATCTTTGCTGCCTCAATCACAGATACGGGAATCCTTTTCATGAATTTCGTAAGCAGGTACACTGCAAACGGGGAAAAGATACCCGGCAGCCAGATTGCCCAGTAGCTGTCTAAAAGATTCAACCATTCAGCTACCAGATAGTTTGGCACCAGCGTAACCTGATAGGGCATCAGCATCAAAATAATATATACAAAGAATACAATCTGTCTGAGCCTTCCCGTATATCTGGCAAATCCATAGGACGCAAGAGATGCTACCAACAGCTGGAACAACACTATCGGTCCTACCAGTATTACTGAATTCCAGAATTTCAACAGGTACTCAGGACTTTTAAATAACACCGTAATATACTGGCTGAAGG
>CAYOHU010000127.1:0-5674 GCA_964403845.1 uncultured Acetatifactor sp. | reverse complement strand
ATGTACAGATTGCTTATTCCCGGACGGAGGGGTATGTTCCGGTGACCTCCAAGGCACAGTCGGCTGAGGAGTATCAGGAGTATCTTTCGCGATGCGGAGAGGATAATGATTTTTATTATGATGTAAAGATTAAGGCAGCAAAGCTATTGCTGGAAAACGTGGAGGATACCTTCGTGACACCGGTGTTTAACGGTTCGGCCTCTCTTCGTAATGCGGCGGGGCAGTTGATTGAGAATACCACAAAATCGGTGAGAAGAAGGGAAGAGATTAACGATCAATACTTTGAAAAACTGTATAGTGACATTACTTCCCTGTATCGTTTGAACCCCCAGGGTGTTATGAATGCAGTATCAGGAGGAAAGGCTGAATTAGGCAGGCTTCCTAATGCCTCCATAGCCTTGTTGGTAACTCTGGCAGTGGTCTGGGCAGGAATTATCGTTTCGGTCATTGCGGAAAAGAGAATCTTGCATAAAAAAGAAAATAAAGATTGATTATTTGTTGTTTTGATGTATAATAACCTTGGTGTTTACATCAAGGAGATTAACCAAAGAAGGAGAACGAAAATGAAAAAATTACTAGTATTATTGTTAACCCTTTCTCTTGCCATGGCTGTGATCGGATGTGGCGATGCAAAGGATACTGATGTGAAATCAGAAGGCGTTATGACTTATGCTGAGTATACTGCAGCAGAGCTGGGGTCTCAGGTTGTAATCGAAGCCTATGTTCAGGCAAAGCAGTCCTGGTGGCAGGATCAGGCTACCGTTTACGCGCAGGATAAGGACGGTGCGTACTTCCTGTATAACATGGCATGCTCTCAGAAAAATTATGATAAGCTGACAGAAGGAACGAAGATTAAGGTTATCGGTTATAAAGCAGAGTGGGCCGGTGAAGTGGAAATTATTGACGCAACCTTTGTGATTATGGATGGTAATTATGTTGCAGAACCTGTAGATGTTACTGCTATGCTCGAAACGGATGAATTGATTAATCACCAGAATGAAAAGGTAGCATTTAAGGGAATGACCGTAGAGGCTTCTCAGGATGCGGATGGTAATGAGGTAGCATTCCTGTATAGCTGGGATGGCTCCGGTCAGGATGGCGATGATTTGTACTTTAATGTATCCTACAACGGTCAGACATATAGCTTTACTGTTGAATCCTATCTGTGCGACAGTACAACTGAGGTTTACAGTGCAGTAAAGAATCTGAAGGTTGGAGATAAGATTGATTTAGAAGGTTTCTTGTACTGGTATGAGGGTGTAAATCCTCACATCACATCCGTAACAGTGGCTGAATAATCAGTTGGAAATGTTGCGCAGAATTGCGCGGATATATTACATAACGAAAAAACGTCGCCTGACAGCGACGTTTTTTGTATTACGGAAAAAATTCCCTGCTAATCCTCAATTAATCTTAAACCTGCGGTATCGGTGACAGGAAGAGAGAAGACTATGGATTTTGCTTTACTGTCTAAACCGGCCTTCTCCATGATTGCCTGCATGATGGAGTTCTTCTGCTCAGTTTTAGTGACGATATAAATGATTTCCTTTTCTGCTGCAAGAGACACGCCCATGAACTTATCAGCAGCCTGCATACCGGTTCCCTTGGCATGAATCACGGTTCCGCCGTAAGCACCGGCTCCTCTTGCGGCATCCATAATCATTTCGGTATATCCCTGTTCTGCGATAACGACTATTAATTCATGAATGGTATTCTTCATGGTTGATTCCTCCTCTTTTTTATAATCATGACTTTCCAAAAGAAATTGTAATGCTTTTTTTCCGCCCACACTGCTTAAGGGAATCGTAAACGCGATGCCACCGCCTGGAGCATCTATTTTAAGCTTTTTCTCTAATTGTCTTTTGATTTTGTTCCATGTACCATCCTCAAGAACAGAGAACGCTACAGCCTTTTCATTGGACTCCAGACCAAGATAGTCCATGATTTCATTGGCAGCGGTGCCAAAGCCTAACGTGAGGTAGGAAACGGATAAATCATTCTGCTGATATAATTCCATATATTTTGGTGCGACCTTTCTGTCGACAATTGTAGTCATCAGATATAGAGTTGCCATACTAATCCTCCATACCGCATCATGCGGCTTATATAGTGATGAAAAGTTTCTTTGTACAAATCAAATTTACAATGTATAGTTACAGCTCGATGATTTCTGTGTCGTCGTAGGAATCCAGAGAAGTACGTCCGGAATGGTATGCGACATTCTTGTGGAGTTTGTTTTCCTGCAATCTGAAAACAAGACCAAGAGTTTGGATTGTAATCAGAGGAGTCATTGCAACCATTGATACAACGCCGAAGGCATCAGTAATGATATTGCCGCCTAACGCCTCACAGGCTCCCATGGCAAAGGGCAGCAGGAAAGTGGCCGTCATGGGACCGGATGCAACACCGCCGGAGTCAAAGGCAATCGCGGTAAATATCTTTGGTACAAAGAAAGTCAATACTAAAGCCAGAAGATAGCCCGGTACTAAAAACCAAAGGATGGAAATACCTGTCAGAACACGAATCATTGCAAGTCCTACAGAGACAGATACACCGATGGAAAGACTGGTACGCATAGCTTTTGCGGAAATGGTGCCGGAGGTGATTTCTTCCACCTGCTTGGTGAGCACAAAAACTGCAGGTTCTGCCAATACTATGAAGTAACCGATGATCATACCAATGGGGACAATGATCCAGGAATAAGACAGTCCGGCGATGGTCTGTCCCAGATAATTTCCGGCCGGCATGAATCCGATATTGACACCGGTTAAGAAAAGGACCAGTCCGATGTAGGTGTAAATGATACCGATACAAATCTTAATAAGGGTTCTTTTATTGATGTCTCCTGAAATCAGCTGAAAGATTCCATAGAAAAACACAATAGGGAAGATAGAGATTGCCATCTCTTTTATGTAAGTGGGAAAACCAACAGCAAACAGCTTCCACAGGTCAACTGTATTGTCTACGATAGGAATCGCCTCAGATACCTGTTCTGTAGAAGCCGGATTGTAAATCATACCCAGAATAAGCACTGCAAGGATAGGACCGATGGAACACAGGGCAACCAGACCGAAGCTGTCGTCAGCAGCATGTTTATCGCTTCGGATTGCAGCAATACCCACACCAAAAGCCATGATAAACGGAACTGTCATGGGACCTGTGGTTACACCACCGGAGTCAAATGCAATAGACAGAAAATTCCCGGGAACAAACAGGGTCAGTAAAAAAACAATAGTATAAAAGAATAGCAGTAAATAGGACAGCGGAACACCGAACAGCATACGCAGAAGCGCAATTACCAAAAACGCTCCCACACCAATTGCCACTGCCAGAATCAGTACCAGATTGGGAACAGAGGGTACCTGTTGCGCCAATACCTGCAGATCCGGTTCGGAAATGGTTATTACAAAGCCCATGATGAAGCTGACCAGAACAATTATGAAAATATTTTTGGATTTGGTCATAATGGAGCCGACTCGTTCGCCGATGGGAGTCATGGATAATTCTACTCCCACATTAAAGAACAGCATACCTACAATCAGAAGCACGGCTCCGATAAGGAAGGTCATCAGAATACTGGGAGGGATGGGTGCAATTGAGAAGCACAGCAACAAGACAATCGCCAGTATCGGAATGACAGCTTTTAGTGTTTCATTAAGTTTTTCGCTAAATTTTGAATGAAGAAATTGCAATTTGTTCAGACACCTTTCAGAAAATTTTTCGTATATCTCAGTATACCATAAGTTGGAAGTATTTTCTTATTAAAATTCTGTAAAAAAAGAATAAATTTCACTTGAAACGCATTTTGCCTGCGACTATGAAGCAAATCGCAGGCAAAATGCTTATTTCTTCATGGAAGCACGTTTGCGCAATGTAGGATCTAAAATTTTCTTTCGGATACGAAGACTTTCCGGTGTTACCTCCAAAAGTTCATCTGTATCTATAAAGTCTAAAGCCTGTTCCAAAGAAAGAATTTTGGGTGGTGTCAGACGAAGTGCTTCGTCTGCACTGGAGGAGCGAGTGTTAGTCAGCTGCTTTTTCTTGCAGACATTGATTTCAATATCCTCGCTGCGTCCGGTCTGTCCGACCACCATACCGGAGTAAACCTTTTCTCCGGGACCGATGAAGAGCATACCGCGCTCCTGAGCATTGTAGAGACCATAGGTGATGGCTTCGCCGGCCTCAAAAGCAATCAGGGAACCTAATTTACGGTACTGGATATCTCCCTTGTAAGGACCGTAACCGTCAAATACGGTGTTCAGAATACCGTTTCCCTTGGTATCAGTCATAAATTCGCCCCTGTAACCGATGAGTCCGCGGGCAGGAATAGAGAATTCAAGACGTGTATAGGTACCGCCTGAAATGGTGCCCATGTTGCGAAGCTCTCCCTTTCTCTGTCCCAGCTTTTCGATGACTGCGCCTGCAAATTCGTTGGGAACATCAATATACGCCAATTCCATCGGTTCGGTTTTCTTTCCGTTTTCATCGGTATGATAGAGTACCTCAGCCTTGCTTACAGCAAATTCGAAGCCCTCACGTCGCATATTCTCAATTAAGACGGACAGATGCAGCTCTCCGCGTCCCGATACCTTGAAGCAGTCGGCAGAATCTGTTTCCTCTACACGCAGGGAAACGTCGGTATTCAGCTCACGGAACAATCTGTCGCGGATATGGCGGCTGGTAACGAATTTCCCTTCCTGACCGGCAAGAGGAGAGTCATTCACCATGAACTGCATGGCAATCGTGGGCTCACTGATTTTCTGAAAAGGAAGGGGAGTTATATTTTCAGGAGCACAAAGAGTATCTCCGATATGGATGTCGGAGATGCCGGAGATTGCTACAATTGAACCGATACCGGCTTCCTTTACCTCAACCTTATTCAAACCATCAAATTCGTATAGCTTGCTGACCTTTACCTTCACCTGCTTGTCAGGCTCGTGGTGATTACAGATGACAACATCCTGATTGACTCTGATGACACCGTTGTCCACCTTGCCGACACCGATACGTCCCACATACTCGTTATAATCTATGGTACTGATAAGGACCTGTGTGCCTGCTTCCGGATCGCCCTCGGGAGCAGGAATATAATCAAGGATTGTTTCAAAAAGCGGTTCCATGCTGACACCCTGTTCTGCGGCATCCAGTGATGCGATTCCTGCTTTGGCTGAGGCATATACAAAGGGACAGTCGAGCTGGGCATCATCCGCATCCAATTCAAGGAACAGCTCCAGCACTTCATCAACAACCTCGTCAGGTCTTGCCTCCGGACGGTCAATTTTGTTGATGCATACAATAACAGGAAGCTTTAATTCCAAAGCCTTACGGAGCACAAACTTTGTCTGGGGCATGGCACCCTCAAAAGCGTCTACTACGAGGATAACACCGTTCACCATTTTTAATACACGCTCTACCTCACCGCCGAAATCAGCGTGTCCGGGGGTGTCGATAATATTTATCTTGGTATTCTTATACATTACGGCGGTGTTTTTTGACAGGATTGTGATACCGCGCTCACGCTCTATGTCATTTGAGTCCATAACGCGCTCGGCAACCTCCTGATTTTCGCGGAATACGCCGCTCTGTTTTAAAAGCTCGTCAACCAAAGTGGTTTTACCGTGGTCTACGTGAGCAATGATTGCAACGTTTCTTACATCTTCTCTTTTTTGCTTCA
>CAYOHU010000126.1:0-5723 GCA_964403845.1 uncultured Acetatifactor sp. | reverse complement strand
CAGTATATTAGAGAGAAAACAGAGTTTGTACCCAAAGCTGCGATTGTTCTGGGGTCGGGACTGGGTGATTTTGCAAGGCAGATTCATGTGGAAACAGAGATTCCATACAGTGAACTGAAAGGCTTTCCGGTATCTACCGTACCCGGACACGACGGCAGGTTTATTTTCGGAACGCTTGATAAAGTACCGGTAGTCTGCATGAAAGGTCGTGTGCATTATTATGAAGGCTATGATATTTCGGATGTTGTTCTTCCCATACGTCTGATGAGATTACTGGGTGCAGAGATTCTGCTCCTGACAAATGCTGCAGGAGGTGTGAATCCCTGCTTTCATGCCGGAGACCTGATGCTGATCAAAGACCAGATTTCACTGTTTGTGCCGAATCCTTTGCGGGGAGCTAATATAGAGGAATTAGGTCCTCGTTTTCCGGACATGACTCATATTTATGATGTGGAATTGCAGAATGTAATTCGAGAGGCCGCGAAGAAAAATGGTATTCCTTTACAGGAAGGTGTTTATACGCAGTTAACCGGTCCTTCTTATGAGTCACCGGCGGAAATTCGTTTGATACGCGCGCTGGGCTGTGATGCTGTGGGAATGAGTACTGTTGTAGAAGCAATCGCGGCAAAACACTGTGGCATGAAAATTTGCGGAATATCCTGTATCAGTAATCTGGCAGCCGGAATGACGGATACTCCATTATCGCATAAAGAAGTTCAGGAGGCGGCTGATATGGCAGCTCCTGCATTTGAGAAGCTTGTAAGGCAGTCTGTTGAACAATTTGTGTAAGCTTCGGAGCCGGAAACAATTGAGATTGGTAGAAACGTAGAGTGGAGACTGGGGGAGAATAACCATCAAAGGATTAGAGGGTAACAATACAATACGGGATACACTGATTACTTCGGCTCTGGACGCACGCACCAGGGCATATGCGCTTTATTCCCATTATCATGTGGGTGCGGCACTTCTTGCGGAGTCGGGAAGAATATATCAGGGCTGTAACATAGAGAATGCATCCTTCGGTGCTACGAATTGTGCGGAACGGACTGCTTTTTTTAAGGCTGTTAGTGAAGGAGAAAGACATTTCATGGCAATCGCAATAACCGGAGGTCTCGAAGGTGAAAAACCTAATGAATATGCATATCCCTGTGGAATTTGCAGGCAGGTAATGCAGGAATTTACACAAAGCGATTTCCTGATTATTGTGGCTAAAAGTGTGGAGGAATACAAAGAATACACATTAGCGCAATTATTACCGGCAGGATTTGGAGGAGATTCGATTCGATGAACATCCGATTATACAATGCAAGAATCTTGACGATGGAAAAAAACAGAGATATTTTCCGTGGAGAAGTCTGGATTAAGAATGATAAGATCGTTTATGTTCCGGAAATCAAGGAACTGGAGCGAGAGTGGAACAAGGAGGATATTCCAAGAATACCATGGGATATTGAACTTGATTGCAAAGAAAATTTATTAATGCCCGGGTTTAAGAATGCACACACCCATTCTGCAATGACGTTTTTGCGTTCCTATGCAGATGATTTGCCGTTGCAGAAATGGCTGAATGATAAGGTGTTTCCTATGGAGAGCAGGCTAGCAGATGATGATATTTATCATTTAACAAGGCTTGCAATTATGGAATATTTAACTTCCGGTGTGACGGCGATATTTGATATGTATCTTAAGCCTGATTTGGTTGCGGAAGCATGTATTGATTCGGGTATGCGCTGCGTATTGGTAAGCGGCTTAAATAATTTCACATCTTCACCGGAGCAGATGGAAGAAGAATATCTGCGATGGAATAAGAAAAATTCATTGGTCAGCTATCAGCTGGGATTTCATGCAGAGTATACCTGTTCCAAGGATATGCTTTTTAAGATATCTCAGTTAGCTCATAAATATTGTGCACCCGTCTATACTCATTTGGCGGAAACTGTAAAAGAGGTGGAAGAGTGCAAGGCAAGGAATGGAATGACACCTGCAATGTATCTGGATTCTCTGGGAATTTTTGAATTCGGCGGTGGAGGATTTCATTGCGTGCATATGACGGACCAGGATATGGATATCTTTCGGAAGCGTCGTATGCATGTTATTACAAATCCGGCATCTAATATGAAGCTGGCAAGTGGGATTGCGCCTATTGCAGAATTCGAGAAACGAAGAATTCCTGTTGCAATCGGTACTGACGGTGCAGCGAGCAATAATTGTCTGGATATGTTCAGAGAGATGTTTTTAGTTTCCGGTTTGAGTAAGCTGCGCGAAAAGGATGCGGCAAGTCTGGATGCAGTACGTGTACTCCGTATGGCGACGGTACACGGAGCGAAGGCGATGCGACTGAATAAAGCAGATATTCTGGCAAAGGGAAAGTATGCGGATATTATTATGATTGATTTGCAGCAGCCCAATATGCAGCCGATGCATAATATTCCCAAAAATCTTGTATATAGTGGTAGTAAATCAAATGTGCTGATGACAATGGTAGGCGGTAAAATTTTGTATCGAAACGGGGAATTTAATATTGGAGAGAGTCCGGAGAGCATTTACCGAAAATGTGAGCAAATCGTGAAGAGAATAGTCTCTGAGTAAATTTAGATTCTTAGTTACTTGTGGGTGTGCTTGATTCAAGGGGAAGGAATATGGATTTATTGGTTTTGTTTATTGCATTGGGGTTGTTAGCTCTTGTGGTCTTCATAAAAGAGACAATTCATTCAAAAAAGCGTGAAAGACAGTTTATACATTCATTGTACCATATCGGTGAGACGTTGCCGGAAAAAGAATATTCTCTGGAGCGTTTTGTGCGGATAGGCAGCTTTTATCAAAAACATTGCACAGAAGGCCAGGTAGATGATATTACTTGGAATGACCTGGGTATGGATGAGGTGTTTAAAAGAATAAACTATACCTTTTCGGCGTCAGGAGAAGAGTACTTGTATTATACGTTGAGGAATACGCAGAAAAGTCCGGATGAACTGGAACATTTGGAAGATGTAATCCGATTTTTTTCAGATAACCCTGATGTGAGAGTTGGAATTCAATATAGAATGAGCCGATTGGGATATACCGGGAAGTATTCGCTTTATGACTATATAGATAATCTGGATTACTTGGGGGAACGTTCCAATCGGAAAAGTGTTTTAATGGATTTACTGTTTCTTCCGTTGATTGGGCTATTGTTTTGGCAGCCCTCTCTTGCATTGACAGGAATTGTGTTATTATTGGTATATAATATCGTGACCTATTTTAAGGAAAAAGGTGAAATTGCCCCCTATATTATCAGCTTTGCATATGTGAAACGGTTAATGGAGACCTGTAAAGATTTGCAGACATTTTCTGTGTCAGTATGTGAGAGAGAATGGGAGGATATGAGGGAACATCTACGGCGGCTAAATGGTTTGAAAAGAGGCTCTTATTGGATATTTGCCGGTAATCAGGGAAGGACTACGGGAAATCCCATTGATATTGTTATGGATTATGTCCGCATGATGTTTCATGTAGATTTGATTCAGTTCAATAAAATGCTCTCACATTTTCGCAGTCATCTTGCAGATGTGGATGCCTTAATTGAATTTGTGGGATATCTGGAGACTGCTATCGCCATAGGACGATTCAGGGATTCTCTTAAAGAGTTCTGCATACCGGTGTTTGGCGGAGAACAGATTACAATGAGAGAGGGATATCATCCCCTGCTCACAAATCCCGTAAAAAATAGTATTACTGCTTCAAGGGGGGTATTGATAACCGGTTCCAACGCGTCCGGTAAATCTACATTCCTGAAAACTGTGGCAATCAATGCCATTCTAGCACAAACCATTCATACCTGTTGTGCGCAAGAGTATCAAACGCCCTTATTTGAGATATATTCTTCTATGGCATTACATGATGATATTGGAAATGGTGAAAGCTATTATATTGTGGAGATTAAGGCGTTAAAACGTATTCTGGATGCTGCAGCGTCCGGTGAACGTCGCGTGTTGTGTTTTGTGGATGAGGTTCTTCGAGGAACCAATACGGTGGAAAGGATTGCAGCATCCACACAGATATTAAAAAGTCTTACAGATTCCGGTCAAATGATTTGTTTTGCGGCCACTCATGATATTGAACTTACGGAACTGTTGAAGGAGACCTATGACAACTATCATTTTGAGGAAAATATTATTCATGGGGATATTTCCTTTCCTTATACGATAATGCATGGAGCTGCCAGAACCAGAAATGCAATTAAGCTACTGGAAATTATGGGATATGATTCATCGGTTATTGAGAGTGCATACAGACAGGCACAGCATTTTCTGATATCGGGAACATGGAAACTTTAGTGTATCGGGAACATGACAGGAAATGAACTTTTATCAATAATAATATACACAATGGGAATAGGAAGGAAAGGATGACAGATATGGTTAATTTTGCAAATTCATTTTTATCTTATTTGATGTTAATGTTGGTGATTGTGGTTGTAGCAGGCTGTGGATTTACCTTGGGATTATTTTTGCGTAAAAGGAAAGAAAGGGAAGCCGCACTGGAGGCAGAAGAAGTAGAGGAATAAATAACGATAAGGGAACTGTATTATGAGGGAATTTACGACGATTCTTTGGGATGTTGACGGAACATTACTCGACTTTATTTATTCCCAAAGGTTTGCCATGAAACAGTGTTTTCGGACCATAGGAAAAAATATTACGGATGAAATGATTCAACGTTACTCCGAAATCAATGACAGCTATTGGAAGAAATTAGAATTGGGTCAGATTACAAAGAAAGAACTTCTCACAGCAAGGTTTTGCACCTTTTTTGAGGAATATGGCATTCGGAATGTGGATGTGGAGGCTTTTCGCCGAGAGTATCAGGAGACGTTGGGCAATGTGTACTCCTTTGTGGATGATTCATTAACAATCTGTAAATCGCTTCAAGGACGGGTGAAACAGTATGTTATCACAAATGGCGTAGCTGAAACACAAAAAAGAAAACTGAAGTTGTCGGGGTTGGCTGAGATGATGGATGGACTGTTTATTTCTGAGGAAATCGGGACTCCCAAGCCTAAAAAAGAGTTTTTTGACTACTGCTTGGAGCGAGTGGTGGAGAAGGATAAATCCAAGATATTGATTGTAGGAGATTCTTTGAGCAGTGATATCAAGGGTGGTGTGCTTGCCGGAATACCAACCTGCTGGTATCGTTCTGGGGGTGTGGAAAATCACACGGAATTTATCCCTGATTACGAAATTGATGATTTGCATAGAATTTATGATATTCTGAATATGTTTGGTTAATGGAGGCCAGGAAATGGCAAAATCGGAGGGGCAGAAATTAAAGCTTTTGTATATTGTTAAGATGCTGGAGGAGCACTCGGACGAGAATCATCCACTGAGTACTGCTGAAATGATTGAACGACTTGGGGCGCTCGGAATCCATTCTGAAAGAAAAAGTATCTATGATGATATTGCCAAACTATGTGATTTTGGATATGACATAATCCAGATACACAGCAGACTGGGCGGTGGCTATTATTTAGCGGACAGAGAGTTTGAATTACCGGAGTTAAAGCTTCTGGTGGATGCAGTGCAGTCCTCGCGTTTTATCACGACAAAGAAGTCGCGGCAGCTGATAAAAAAACTGGAAAGCAAAGCCAGCAGGTATGATGCAGGGAAATTGCAGCGTCAGGTGTATGTTGCAGGTCGTATAAAAACGGAAAATGAAGGTATTTATTACAATATAGATAATAT
>CAYOHU010000125.1:0-5727 GCA_964403845.1 uncultured Acetatifactor sp. | reverse complement strand
GTGCTACCGTATTGGAGATAATCACCTTCTTCGCAAGACCCATGGAAAAGCGAACCATACCTTTTGCGGTCTTTTCCAATGTGCATGTACGATCAGACAGCTGCTTCTCAACATCAATATACCGCACAATGGGGCCCGCAATCAGCTGAGGGAACAAGGAAATATACAGCGTCAGCTTTAACAGATTTCTTTGCGGCTCCACATTCCCTCTGTACACATCGATCACGTATGACATAATCTGGAAGGTAAAGAAGGAAATACCAATCGGAAGTGCAATTTCCGGGAAAATACCGCCTGTGGCAAAATTAAAATATTTAAAGAAGAACAATAGGCCTAAATTAAATACCAGGGATGCAATCAGCACAGCCTTTTTCTTCCCCTGCTCAGCTTTGAATTTACCAAGAAGAATGCCAAAGGCATAATTGACTGCAATTGATAACAGCATGATAAGTACATTCTTCGGCTCGCCCCAGGCATAAAAAAGCAAAGAGGCAATCAGAAGAATTACATTCTTCACCTGCACATATTTCTGCGGAATTATAAAGTTGGCAAGTAGTACTATGGGCAGAAAAATGAATAGAAATATTGTCGAACTAAAAATCATCTTCCTTATTCCTTTCGTGTTATTTTTTCTCAGTACTCTTTAAATAGTTGTAAAGGGATTCGTAAACGTCCTTTTCTGCAGTCTCCAGAGGCTTTTTATCCGCCGCACCCCATCTGGGAGGATTGGTTCCCATCATGCAGACATACTGTTCGTTACACTCCAGAATTACATAGTCAACTCCCATAAGAGCCTGTTTCCAGCCCTCATCACCGATTCGGAAGGGATCCGTATCAGAGCCGCCCTGCCAGTTATTGTAGTCAAACTGACTCAGCTTATTAATCAGACCGTACTGCTCATAGTAGTATTTCAAGTCCCAGCTAAAGGAGCCGCCCTGCAGGAAGAGGCTAAAGGTATCCTCCACCTCATAGTCTTCTATTTCAATTTCCGGCCAATAGTAAAGGTCATCGCGAATGGCATCCTTCGAATCCACACCACTGTATGCAATTCCAAAAATATCGGCGTCATTGCTTCCAAATCCCGATATGGTGCTTCTTTGGATAATTTTTCGGGAGGTGATATTACGGGTAGTCACGCCACGCAGCTCCTCGTAAATATCAATCATCTTTCGTGAAGCCTCAAAGGCTGCTATCTTGTTCCAATGAATACCGGTCAGGGGGAAGGTCTCATCCAGACCGATTTCCTTATAATAATCCGAGCAGCGCAGATAGGTAATCCCGGCTTCATCCAAGAGAGGAATCAAACGTTCAACGGGACGCTCATAGTCCTCCGGCGGCACATTCTGTGCCTTATACCACTCAGGAATAAAGCGCTCATATTCCGCCGCCTTACTGGGGGTGATAATCAAAGCAAATGCCTTACCCATCTTAGACAAGCGTTCCTGAATATAGGCAAGCTTTTCCACCCGTTCCTGCAGATACTCATCAGAGCAGTCACGATATTTCTGAGAATATCCATAATACTCATTAATATATCCGTTCTCATACAAATATCCGGATTTTCCGACAACAACCTGCTCCGTTCCCTTATAGGAAGCGGATTCTACTGCTTTGCGTTCGTAAAGGCGCTTATTAATATCAGCATACATGGGATTCTCTACGCTGTACCCTGTCTCCTCAGCTACAGCTTCACCATCCGCCGCCTGCTCCGTCCCCTCCGCCTTCAGAGCCTCTTCATCCGTTGTCGCAGAGGCCAGAAATACGGAGCTGATATCAAAGCCGATGTTTGAAGTATCATATTGCAGCTGGCGATAGGAGGATACAAAGCTGCTGCGCATGGGATACTTGGTAGAAAACCAGGATTCAAACGCGTTCTGGAATTCAGAGGTTGCAAACTCTGACACCGTAAAGGCAGGTCTGGTATATTGCTTCTCACCCTCCATCACCACCTTATCTTCGCCGGTGGTTAAAAGTAACAGAAGCGGCATAAAAAGCATGGCCATAAACAATACTACCACAATGGCATTACACACTTTTCGAAAACGCAATAAAGCATTTTCTCCTGACAAAGCAACTTGTTTACTCATGATATATTCCTCTCTAAAATGTATCTGTTATAGGTGATTGCGAAACTCAAAAAATTCATACATTTCTACTGTTTTTCTTTATGTTCTGTTTAAACGTTCAGCAAATAATAAAAGCCCTTTCTCTTCATCAATTCTTCATGGGTTCCCTGCTCGGCGATACCCTTATCCGAAATGTAGAGAATTCTGTCCGCATTCCTGATCGTTGATAATCTGTGTGCCACAATGAATGCCGTCTTATCCTTGATGATTACATCCAGTGCCTTCTTGATCAAAATCTCCGTCTCCGTATCAATGGAGCTGGTTGCCTCATCAAGAATGATAACTGCCGGATTCTTGAGAATGATTCTCGAAAAGCTGATCAACTGCTTCTCTCCCGCTGACAGTCCTTCTCCGCCCTCCTCCAAAAGATGCTGATATCCGTCCCGCAGCTTATTGATGCACTTGTCAGCCGCAATTGTCTTAGCCGCTTCCATACACTCCTCATCCGTGGCATCCGGTCTGCCGTATCGTATGTTTTCCATAACAGTTCCCTTAAATATAAACGGATCCTGCATCAGAACACCAACCTCTTTACGCAGGGAGTGAAGGGTTAAGTCTCTTACATCCTTATCATCAATGGTGATAGAGCCCTTTTGCACATCATAAAATCTGGTGAGCATATTAATGACCGTTGTCTTTCCGGCACCGGTAGGTCCAACCAGTGCTATGGTTTCCCCGGGTTTTACATGCAAATCAAAGTTTTCCAGAATGTTATTGCCTTCCTCATACGCGAAGGTAATGTTGTTAAAGTCAATCTTTCCCTTCACGTTTTCCAGAGTAATGCTTCCCTCCTTATCCTTTATGGATACCGGATAATCTATGGTATCGAATACCCTTTCCAGATTGGAGCTGACCTCAGCAAGATTCTGAATCAGAGAAGCAATCTGATTTAACGGTCCGCTAAACTGGGACATATACGCAGTAAAGGTTGTCATAAGTCCAACGTTCACGATGGGATTTCCTTCCAAGAGCATTCCCAGTGCAACGCCGAAGAGGCATAAGGTTCCCACATTCCAAAACAGCTCCACAATAGGACCGTTCAACTCATTTCTGTAATAAATCTTACGCCACTGCTTCAATGCCACCTCGTGAATATCCGCGTATATTTTCTCGTTCATCTCAGCACGGTTGTAATTCTTAACTATCTTCTCACCCATAATAGATTCCACAATGAATGCGGTTCTGTTGGAGGATTTGGCTATATTCTCCGCAAACAGGTTTCTGATAGAATGTCTCAGCAGCAAAACACAGGTCAGCATGGGAATCACCGTAATCAGTACAATCACCGTCAGTCGGGGACTCAAGAACAGCATAAATATGGTTACCACAACTATTTTCACGATATGTATCACAAACATCAGAATATAGTTGGTAAAGAAATTGGCCAGACCATTCACATAATCTGTTACCCTGACTACAATTTTGCCGTTAGGTATGCTGTCAAAATAGTCAAACGGAAGCTCCTGAAGCTTAAAATAAACATCCTGACGCACCTTTGCAATAATGCTGTGTCCTGTTTTGCCCATCAATCTGGAATATGCAAAGGTAATGCTCATTTCCACTGCTGCCAGCGCTATCATGCTTAAAATCATATAGGCAAGCTGTGCATAGTCCTTATTGGGAATTACCCTGTCCGTAATTTCTTTCAGGATCAGTGGCGGAATCAATGCGACCAATGTGGAAATCAGCATCAGGACCGCAACCAAAGCAAACACTCTTTTATAAGGAAGAATATATCTCAGAGTTCTTCCCAATTGTTTAATGTCTATCTTTTTTTCAACAGTTTCATCTTGAAAATAGGTATTTCGCTTTGCCATTTAGACTCCCTCTCCTCCTTTCGCAACTGAATCAAAGTCAACCAGTTGCTTTTTCTGTGCCTGCTGGACATTATAAACCTCTGCAAATTCTCCGTCCAATGCCATCAGTTCCTCGAAGCTGCCTCGTTCTGTAATGACGCCGTCCTTCATGTAAATAATCTCATCACAATCCACTACCGAGGTCATTCTGTGTGCCGTGATAATAACCGTCTTTTCAGCATAGTCGGTCCGCACGGTCTCAAGGAGCTTCTTCTCCGTATTTACATCCAACGCACTGGTAGAATCATCAAACACCAAAACAGGCGCATCCTTCAGCAGGGCTCTTGCTATGGAAACTCGCTGCTTCTGACCGCCGGAGATTCCCAGTCCTCTCTCACCGACTATGGTGCTGTAGCCATCACTCAGCTCCTTGATAAATCCATGAGCCTGA
This sequence comes from uncultured Acetatifactor sp., assembly GCA_964403845.1. Classification (GTDB taxonomy): domain Bacteria; phylum Bacillota; class Clostridia; order Lachnospirales; family Lachnospiraceae; genus Acetatifactor. Next base: position 1,354 of record CAYOHU010000125.1, on the reverse strand, counting down.
GCCTTCTTCGCCGCATTGATAATGCGCTGCTTCTCCACCTCCGGATCCGCATATGCAATATTGGAATTGATGGAGTTGGAGAAAAGGAAAACATCCTGAAATACATAGGCAAAGGTATTTCTCAAATTTTTAAGACTGTATTCCTTGATATCTCTGCCATCCAGAGTAATGCTGCCCTCCTGCAGATCATGGATTCTCAACAAAGTCTTCAGCAACACGCTCTTACCGCTTCCGGTTCCTCCCACAATACCCAATTTTTTGCCGTAGGGTAAATCTATGGAAATCTTATCCAGCACCTTTTGTCCTTCAATCTCAACCGATGCATTCTCGATTTTGATATCCGGCTTTTCCGCATACAGGGTATCATCCTGTGAATCAGGGATTTTGGACTCCCGCTCCACAAATTCCTTCATTTTATTACCGGATACCACCTGCTGCTGCATGCTTACCAGCGTATTGTTAATCTGTGTAATATGATCCATGATTTTCATAACATAGGAGGAGCAGGTCGCTATATAACCCACCAGCATATTCCCCCGGATTACCAGTAATGCACCTATTGCTATAGTACCGATGTAAGCTGTCTGCTTAATGGCACTAAAGACAACCTCATACTTCGAAGAAAGCCATATCTGCTTGATCTGAGAGTCCTTCAGCTTTTCGTTTACATCAAGGAACTTTTGTTTTTCAAAATCCTCATTTGTAAAAGAACGCACAATTCTTACCGCTTCAATATTTTCCTTTACCGCAAGATTCATATGACTGTTATTATGACGAATCGTCCGGAAATTCTCCTTCGCCTTGCGTCTGAAGCTGAAAAGTGTAACTACCAGAAACGGCATCAGTACAATGGGAATCCATATGAAGCCGAAGTTGATTGTAGATAAAAAGTATGTAGTTGACACCAGCACAAACACACTGTCTATAATATTCGGTATCATTCTGCAGAACATATCTTTATACATGTTCGTATCACCGTTCATGACCTGCATCAGTTCACCGGTATTATATTCCGAGATCGTCTGACTGTCTAATTCCATGAGCTTATGAAAGGTGACCATACGCAAATCCGTCTCAAGGTTCAAGCCCAAATGCTGGTTGGTTGTGTTCTTGATATAGATCAGTACTATACGTACAAAGATGAGTAATAAATACACACCTGCTACGCTGAAAAACAATTCATAGGTCTGAACCGCGCCAAACGCACCGGAAAGCAAAAAGGAAAAGATACCTCCGTCCCCCTCCTTCATTGCTTCCCCTTTGATAACATAATTCAGCAACACACCGGAAAGCATAGGGATTAACAAATCAGCTATAATTGCAATAAAACTGATCAATTGTGTTACAAAAGCCA
>CAYOHU010000124.1:0-5801 GCA_964403845.1 uncultured Acetatifactor sp. | reverse complement strand
GCGCTCTACCAAACTGAGCCACGCATCGATGAGCTATGGTGCTACCCAACATTAAAATAATAAATAAAAAGAGATTGATTGTCAAGCAAAAAAAGAATAAGATAAGAAAAAAGAATAAGATAAAAAAACAAGATAAGAAATGATTTGCGAATTAAAATAAAAAGTAGTGGAGGATGCACATGTATCAGACAATCGTAACATTGAAAAAAGGAGAGGGTCGTACGCTCAAGGCAGGGGGCATATGGGTGTATGATAACGAGATAGAGAGCATTGTAGGCAGCTTTGAGAATGGGGACGTGGTAGCAGTTCATGATTTTGACGGATATTTCATGGGCTATGGATTCATTAATACCAATTCTAGGATAACCATTCGTCTGTTGGCGCGAAAAAAAGATACGATGGTTGACGAGGCGTTTATGGAGCAGAGAGTCAGAGATGCGTGGGAGTATCGCAAGCTGACGATTGATACAAGCAGCTGCCGATTGATTTTTGGTGAGGCAGATTTCCTGCCCGGTATCGTCATTGACAAATTTTCGGATGTGCTGGTGGTGGAATCCTTGGCGTTGGGTATTGATAAATGGAAGCTGACTATTGTGGACGCGCTGAAGAGGGTTCTTGCAGAGGATGGCATTACGATTCGTGGCGTTTACGAGCGGAGCGATGCCAAGGTGCGTTTACAGGAGGGAATGGAGCGTTATAAGGGTTTCATAGGTGAACCCTTCGACACGAAGGTGGAAATTGTGGAAAACGGTGTGAGATATATTGTGGATGTGGAGGATGGACAGAAGACCGGATTCTTCCTGGATCAAAAAAATAATCGTGCATCGATTCACCGCATCTGTAAGGACAAGAAGGTGCTGGATTGCTTTACCCATACCGGATCCTTTGCGCTGAATGCAGGAATCGCGGGCGCGAAGAGCGTGCTTGGTGTGGATGCGTCCCGGCTTGCGGTAAATCAGGCTATCGAGAATGCCAAATTAAATCATTTAGAGCATATCGTAAGCTTCCGATGCGCGGACGTATTCGAGCTTTTGCCCGAGCTGGAGGCTCAGAAGGAGCTGTTTGATGTGGTGATTCTGGACCCGCCTGCCTTTACCAAATCCCGCAACTCTATCAAAAATGCGGTGAAGGGATATCGTGAGATTAATGTGAGGGGGCTGAAACTGGTGAGGGACGGAGGGTTTCTGGTAACCTGTTCCTGTTCTCATTTTATGGAGCCGGAATTATTTGCCAAGACCATTCGTGAGGCCGCAAAGGGTGCTCATAAAAGATTGCGTCAGGTTGAGTTCCGGACACAGGCCTGCGACCATCCTATTTTGTGGGCGGCAGACCAGTCCTACTATCTCAAATTCTACATCTTCCAGGTGGTGGAGGAAAAGTAAGCATATTTGTAACTATTCAGCACCCCATTCGCAAAAACGGATAAGCAGAGGGAGTATGAATTCTGCCTGACAGTACGATGGTCAAAAATGATGGCGCTGATACGATAATTCTGAATTTTTGCATCGTTGATAAAAAGGGAGTTGTTGTTCCTACGGCTGATAATCTGATTCACGTGGAAGTAATCGGGGATGGATATGTTCGCGGAGTCGGTAACGGTGACCCGAATAGCCATGAATCTGATGTCCTGCCGGAGCGCAGAGCTTACTGTGGCTGGCGTATTTATCGTACAACACCGCAGATATTTGAAAAAGGTACATACAAGCTTGTGTTCTCAAATGTACTTTGCGTATGCTGAAATTTTTGTGAATGGGTCTCAGATTGACCGTGTGGAAGCCCTTACAGAAGAAGAATATGAAACGAAAGCATTTGAAATCTCGGATGCATTGAAGGCTGATATCCGTATACTTCTGTATGCTGATACGGAAGACGAAAGAGGTGCGGGTATAGCCGGACGCGTGGAAATGAGGATTGCGAAAAAGGAAGCTTTCTGAATTCTCATTTCCACAATATTTGAGCTTCGCAATTATCTAACTGACAATAGCATAGTAGGAGCTTGATGTAATCTTATAGACAATTGCATAAAGGATTCCGAATATCCCGAAGCAGATCAGATTGACAAGGATATTCAGAAGAGTATTATCGAATGCAAACATAAGCAGGATCTTTGAGACAAACGGGTAAGCAAATGCAAGATGGATGCCTGCCATGACGAGGGGCATAAAAAATACGGTGAGCATCTGAGAATTAATGCTTTTCCGGATGTCTTTTTTGGTCATGCCTACCTTCTGCATAATTTCAAACCGGCTCTGATCCTCATAGCCCTCGGAAATCTGCTTATAGTAGATAATCAATACCGCTGCAAGAAGGAAGACAATACTCAGCATGATTCCTAAGAAAAATAAGCTTCCGTACATTTCAAAAAAGCTTCCTCTCTGCAGTTCCCTGCTCTGTACATAAAAGGAACGAATCAAACTGTTGTCCTCTGCTGCGTGTGTCGAAACAACCTGATAAACATCATTTCTTGCCAATATTTCCTGAGCAGCCGTTTCTGTGTCAAACCCGCAGCTCCACTCATAATCAAGAAACGACTCTCCGGTAGCGGTTGTCCTATCCTTGATTGGCTCAGCAAAAGAATAAAGGTCCTTTACCACAAGATAGACGCTGGGCATTGTCATTGCAAGCGAGTCACCATCTACCTTGTACTCTGTCAGTCGTTCCTTCACCTGATAGGTCTTACCGTATTCCGCAGTAAAAGTATCCCACTGAGTAGAAAGCCGGTCACAGTAAAGCAAGCATTCGTCGTCGGCAAGACTTTTGGCTTCCTTCATCCTATGATTGTAATCCTCCAGCGAGAGTACATACAGATAGCCCAAATTATCGTAGGACATACCTGAAAAATTCCCGGCATTTTCGACATTAATGGTAATCCCTTCCTCTGTAAACAAGCCCGGTACGGAACATGCATGCAGCCCCGTGAGGTCAGCCTCTGTACCGCAGCTCTCCGCAATTTCCTTCCGTAAAACGTTGAGAGGTTCCTCTCTGATGCAGTCGATATTATCATAATTTATCCTGATATTTATGCCGTTGGGGTATCTGTTTCTAATGGAATCCTCCTCACCAAAATAGAGGCTTGCTGAGGAAGAAATCATAACCAGCACCATTGTTAAAAGAATACAGATAGAGGCAAGTCCGGCACCGTTCCTCTTCATTCGATAAACCATAGAGGACACGGAAACAAAGTGATTGGGCTGATAGTAATACCTCTTATTTTTTTGCAGTAGTCTGCAAAAAGCCACAGAACCGGATAGGAAGAGCAGATAGGTTCCGATGATGACCAAAACGACTGCTATGAAAAAAGTAAAGAGTGCCGTAAGGGGTTCCTTAATGCTGATTGCAAGGTAATAGGCATAACCAAGTAAAAAGACCCCGATAAGAGCAAATAGCCAGGCGCATTTGGGAATTTTTTCTCCCACCTTACTGCTCTGCATCAGCTCGATCGGTCTGCATCGCCATACCTTGATCAGCGAATGAAGCAACAGCAGCAGGTAAATTCCTCCGTAGATGATGACTGTCTGACACAGTGAAAGGAAACCTAAGCTCAGGTGATAGGAAATCTCCATATGCAGCATATTCAGTAAAACGAGCTCGGCGGTCTTTGATAAGCACACACCGGCAATCAGCCCGGTCAGAATGGCAAATACTGCGGTAAAGACGGTTTCCCATATCATCACCCTGCCAATGTTGCGCTTATCCATACCGAGAATATTATATAAGCCAAATTCACGGTATCTCTGCTTAATGAGAAATGAATTGGTATAAAATAAAAACAGCAGTGAAAAGACAGCAATAACGACGCACCCCAGTGGGAGCAGCGACATCAGTACAGAGCCGCCCGGCATCTGCGCCAGCGCAGGAGATTCGCTGAGAAAGCTTAAAATATAATACATCATCACCATAACAAGACCTGTGAGGATATATGGGAAATAGAGCCTTTTGTTCCTGCGGATTCCTTCCCATGCTAATTTTGGATAAAAGCCTGCTCTCATTCTTGCTCTCCTCCCGTCGTCAGCATTGTAAGTGTATCAGAGATTAGCTGATACAATTGCCCGTTTGTGTGATTGCCGCGATAAATCTGGTGAAATACCTCCCCGTCCTTGATAAACAGCACACGACTGGCATGGCTTGCCGCCTTCACGGAGTGGGTCACCATTACGATTGTCTGCCCGGTCAGGTTAATCTGTGCAAAAAGACGGAGCAGCTCATCCGTTGCCTTGGAATCCAGAGCACCTGTGGGTTCATCCGCAAGAATCAGCTTCGGGTTGGTGATTAGCGCTCTTGCTACGGCAGCCCGTTGCTTCTGCCCACCCGATACTTCATAGGGATACTTCTTCAACAGATCTGAAATGCCAAGCTGTGCGGCAATGGGCTGTAATCGTTGCTTCATTTCCGGATAGCCTTTTCCTGCCAGAACAAGAGGCAGATAGATGTTATCCTCCAGAGTAAAGGTATCCAACAGATTAAATTCCTGAAATACAAAGCCCAGGTTGTCGCGGCGAAATTCTGCGGTCTGGGATTCCCTGATCTTGGAGAGGTCTTTTCCGTCAAGCATCACAGAGCCGGCCGTGGGCTTATCCAGGGCAGCAAGAATATTCAACAGTGTGGTTTTGCCGGAACCCGACTCGCCCATGATGGCAACGTATTCCCCTTGCTCTACCGTAAAGGAAACCTTTTTGAGTGCCTCAACCTTATTTCCGCCAAAGCGGGTAGTGTATATTTTTTGTACTCCGCTTACATTCAAAATACTCATATCAAAATCCTCCTTCATGATTTTGGCGTCTTTTATTGCAAAGCTGTCTGCCAAACCTATTGACGATTTGTTTTCTTTGCTGATAGCTATTATAGCAATGGGGGTATTTGCCCGCCATCGATTCGGCTTACAAATACCCCCTGAAATCTAACAGTTTTGTAAGGAGTTTATTCAAGCTCAAGTTTTTGCTGTGTGAGGCTGATGTCAATCACAGTTCCTTCATCCGGTACGGATTGTGCTGATATGGTATGACCTAAATTCGTACATATTCTCTTACACAGATACAATCCGATTCCGCTTGCTTTATTATCGGCTCGTCCATTATATCCGGTGTAACCGTTCTCAAAAATACGGGGAAGATCCTCCGGTGCAATACCGATGCCCGTATCACGAATACGCAAGGTTTTTTCCGGCTCCAGAGAGATTGTAATACTGCCGGAGGGAGTATATTTGAGCGCATTGGACAATATCTGCTCAATCACAAAGGTAAGCCATTTTTCATCCGTGATCACAGTAGTGTGAAGTGGTTCGTATAATAAGCTCAGCTTGCGGACAATGAATTCAGATGAGAAATTTTTCACTGCCTGTTTTACGATTTTGTCCAAATCGTATTCTCTGATAACGTAGTCTGTGCTTTCCGAGTTCAGTCTCAAAAAGGTCAGCACCATTTCTATATACTGCTGGGTACGGTGAAGATCGGACATAAGGGTACGGGAAAGGGCTGAATCCTCGTTTTGCAGGTGCAATCTCATGGAGGCAATAGGTGTTTTGATCTGATGTGCCCATACGGTATAATAGTCGATCATATCCGAGTACCTGCGATTGGTTTCAACGCGATAGGCATTGTGCTCTTCGCTGAGCAGACGAATAATCTCCTGATAATCTTCCTCCTTGATTCCGTCGGTTTTCGGAAAGGTTTCCGTAATCACATCTGTCATGGCTTTAATTTGCTGTAAGGCTTCGTGCTCTTGTTTTTCATGAGTGAAATCAAAGGCGATGATAACAATGCTGACTACGGCACAAAGTAAAGCCGGATAGAGCACTGCATCGA
>CAYOHU010000123.1:0-5820 GCA_964403845.1 uncultured Acetatifactor sp. | reverse complement strand
ACTATGTTCCTAAAACAGCACTCCGTATTCGATGTGTTGACAGCCTTTGTTATGGCTACAGTAATGTATCTCCTTGTTTATCGTTTTGATTTGATCATGGCAATTCGCACCGGCCTCGATAAACGAAGGGCAAAACCACAAATCGGATAATGCTTCCTTAAGAAAAACCTTCGAGTTCAACTGAACATCGAAGGTTTTTTGCATTCTTTCACAAATTAATTAAATTTAAATATCTTTTGACAGATTCTGTAACCCTCCACCGTCAGCTTGCGGCCACCTGCTCCGGGCAGGTGCATAGCGCCCCCAAGGATTCCGTGTCTCAGCTGTCGATACAGCTTTTTATCCTTATTCTCCAGATATTGCCACAGCTCCTTCTTTTTCTCCAGATGTTCCGGTGTATTGGCGCGTAGTGCCAGAACAGAGGAAACAGTGGTAATAATTTCCAAATAATTAAACATGTACTGGTAAAGACGCTTATTCTTCATAATCTCATTCTTCTTCTCAACCATATAATCGATCATAAGCTTGTTTACCCTGATCTGCTGGTCAATACGTGAAATCATGATTGTCTCATTTACGGATTGATCCTCTCTTCCGATATAATAACGGTAGAAATTCACATCAAGGTAATACATATTCTTCACATAAGGAAGTGGCTCAAATACATAAATATTATCCACATAGAAGGTATGCTCAGGAAGCTGAATTCCTGCATGCTGCAATAACCTGGTACGAAAGATAACAGAGTGCATCAGGATATAATGTCCCTTAGCAAAATGATGGCACTCCTCCCATGTAAACATCTGGTTTTCAGGAAGAATATGCCGATAATGCATCACCTTCTTACGTTTCTCTCCCTCTTTGTCATAGACAAAATTGCTGATTAACATATCCAGAACCCGATCTCCGCCGGCAAGCCTGCGAAGCGTGTCCAAAATTTCCATATAGGCTTCTTTCTTCACCCAGTCGTCACTGTCTACCACCTTGAAATACAATCCGGTAGCATTTGCAATCCCTACATTCACCGCGGAACCATGCCCACCGTTCTCCTTATGGATTGCTTTAACGATTGTAGGGTATTTTGCAGCATACTCATCAGCAATCTCTGCGGTGCGATCCTTTGTCGAGCCGTCATCTACTATCAGAATTTCCACATCTTCTCCACCTGCCAGCAGAGAATCAATACATTTTCTCATGTAAGCTTCAGAATTGTAACATGGAATCGCAATTGAAAGCAATTTCATAGCTTCTATTCCTCCTCAAATCTTTTGTTTCCCAGCTTAATACTCAAATACTCGGTATAAGCAGCAAAAGCTTTGGGAATGGGATAATTCTCCCTTGTTTCCTCCGGTGCAATATAGATCCAATCCTTTGTCTCATTGCAGGACACAACCGGTTCCAGTTCGTCCACACGTATCATATATCCCTTCATATGCCACTCTCTGTGGGTGAAGATGTGAACCGCCTCCTGCAATTCCTGAATTCGGATTGTTTTCATACCATTGTTCGCCAGATACTCACACACTTCCTCCGCAGTATAATAGCCCTTCAGAGAAGGGAATTCATACATGCCTGCCAACAGTCCCTTCTGCTCTCTCTTTCGCACTACAGTCTTATTTTCGTCTCGAATTACTAAAATAGTCTTCTCCTCTATAGTACGCGGCTTCGGAGCAGCTTTTCCGGGATATTTCTGCTCAACCCCCTCCGAATGAGCCATACAGATTTCCTGCAGCGGACATTCTTCACAGTGAGGTGCTCCATTAGGAATGCACACACAAGCTCCAATTTCCATCATAGCCTGATTAAAATCTCCCGGTCTGTCATGCGGAATCACCTGCAGCAGCTCCTCCTCCACTGCCCGTTTCACCTTTCCGTCAGATATAGGCTGCTCATCCATTCTGATTCGCGAAAGGACGCGAAGCACATTTCCATCCACCGCCGGATTTGCTCTTCCGTAGGCAATGGAGGCAATTGCTCCCGCCGTATAGCTTCCGATTCCCTTTAGTTTTAAAAGTTCCTCATAGGTATCGGGCATGCTGCCGCCATATTCTTCCATAATCTGTATGGCAGCCTTCTGCAGATTCCGGATCCGATTATAATATCCCAAGCCTTCCCACAGCTTCAACAGAACCTCTTCCTCCGCCTTTGCAAGCGTCTCAATATCCGGTATGCGGCTCATAAAACGCTCAAAATAAGGCTTCACCGCTTCCACTCGGGTCTGTTGCAGCATAATTTCGGACACCCACACCCTATAAGGAGTAGGGGTCTCACGCCACGGAAGAACACGTCTGTTACTATCATACCACTTTAACAGCGGTTTGGGAATCTCACGAAGGTCACCTTTTCTAAAGATTGTCTTAAGATTTTCTGAGGATACTTTGAAGGTCTGCTGTGCAATTTCATCCTCCGTAAGAAATACCTCCACCGGGGCATTCACAGCTATGCTATCCCTTGTAACTTTGCAATCATATGCCAGAAGCTCCACGCCCTGATTCCTTGCCCGGATTAATGCCTCGGCGAATTCCCTATGCATCTCTCTGTTGGGGGTAAAATATTTTACTCCCTCCATCTGTATCACAAACAGGACAAAGACCCGATATCCCTCCTTCTTTGCCTGTATCAATTCTTCCACATGCTTCACCGCTCTGTCGGACGGTGCATCGGGGAAACGGACCACTCCCTCTTCCTCCAGGGTCACACCCTTGACTTCAATGAAGATTTTCTCCTGTTCGGTCTCCACATAAAAGTCAAACCGTGATTTGCCGTAGCAGGTCTCCGGTCGAACCAAAACAAGATTCGAAAAGCGTTCTCCGGATAAAAGCCACTCCGCCACAACCCTGTTAGGTGCCTGAGAATCCATATTAATCATACGGTTTCCTTTTTTCACCGCTACCAAATCGTATGCAGTGGTGCGATTGGGATTATCGCTTTGTTCCAAATACACTGTTGCACCCTTCGCAAGCAGCTCCCTGCATCGCCCTGTATTCTTTACATGTACTTTCTCACGCTTTCCCCGTATATCTACATAGGCGACAAAACGATTAGGCCGTTCCAGAAATTCAGCCTGTACGATATGTTGATATGTCATCTGAACTATTATCTCGCTTTCTACTTCTGCAATATGGCACAAGTGCCGCAGGTACCGCCTGCGAAGCACTGAGCGTATGTACCGACTGGTCATCAAAAAATATCTGCGCACCGAAGGCCTTCAGCACATCCTTCTTCTCCATCCCACCAAGAAAGAATACTTCATCCACACGCACCTTCCATGTATGCAGTGTTCTAAGAACTCTCTCATGTGTCGGTGCACATCTGGAGGTAACAAGCGCAGTTCTGATCGGACAATCCTCTTCGCCAAGCAGCTTCTGCAGATCTGACAGCTTCCTTAAAAACTTTGTAAAGGGACCTTCTGCCAAAGGCTTCTCTGCATTTCTTGTCTCATTCTCCTCAAAGGCTCTGAGACCGCGCTCCTGAAATATCCGTTCCGATTCATCGGTAAACAAAACCGCATCTCCGTCAAAGGCAATCCTGATTTGTCCCGACTTTGCCTGCCGGTTATTTTCTGTACAAATAATCCCTGCAGCAATTCCATTGTCAATCGCGCACTGCACATCCTCCTCATCTGCTGACAAAAAAAGATCCGTATGAAAAGCCGTAAGATAAGGCGCCAGAGATGCACCGCTGACAAGCACCGCTCTGGATATCTGCAATCCATAATGCTTTATGCTATGAAACACACGCAATGAAGAATCCGGACTATTATGGGACATAATGACAACCTCCACCGGCTCCCTGCCCTGATAACCGAGGTTTAATTCCAGCAAGGACTGAATCAGGGCAAAGCCAGGTCCCGGCTTTAGGATGTCCTTCTCGTGTTCAATCTGGTAGCGGCAATATGCTTCCACCCCTTCTCGCTCATAAATCTCATTTTCGACCGTAAGATCAAACAACGCCCGGGATGAGACACCAATCACCATTTTGTCATCCAACTGATAAGACATATACAGACTCCTTTCTTTCTATCACCGGATTCGGGGAGCAAATACTTTGCAGAGCAGAGTCCGCCTTATCACACAGGCTACCTTAGACGATTACACTCATATTTCTCTAATGTAAGAAGACAATTTTTTAATGAGTCATAACGTTTCTCAGTATCTCCGTCCTCCACCTCCACATCACAGGCTATCGCCATGGTGGTAATCATCGCATCTGTAATGCGATGATGAAGGGCAGCAAGGATATTCAGTCTCTGCTCATAGCTGTCCGCATCCAGGAATTCCAACACCAGAGGGTCGAGGTCAGAAGTCGCGTCAGCAGATACGTCCGGTCTTCCATGACCATCTCCTACCACTCCCTGTAATTCAAATCTGAATTTCTGCGTAACATCAGGGTATTTCACCTTATCCACAGGACTGACGAACAGCTCTAAGGGTCTTGCGTAAATCTTAAAATCGTCGTACATTGCCTGATAGATTACCATGCATTCTCCTGTCTCCGTATGCTCCGCCAGCGTTACTATCTGATATAAATTCCCTTTAAAATGCTTATATATTTCATGTGGTTTCGGAATAAATGACATCTGTAAGGGCTCCTTTCCATTTCTCGTTACCGGTACTGCAGTTTTCATTCGATGACTCACACTGCTATACTAGAGTATAACCCTTCTTGCTTCAAATGTCATGTTATTCTTATAAATCTGTCACAAGAAATTCATGGTAAAAAGTACAATTCTCCGCAGCAAATGTTAACGCCGCCAGTTCCTCTTTCAAGCTTTCTCTTGAGGCAGAATCCATCCTGTCAATCCTGTCATGATGAATGGTAACCGTATAATTCCTGCTTCCGTCCCCTTCCATCACCTTAGTAAGCGTAACACCACTGTTACGAAACCCTGCTTGATTTAAGTAGTCCCTTGTGTTCTGTACCAGTTCCCTCTCCCGGGCACGATAATAATTCTCCAATTCACTCGGTTCCGGTTTACTCTGGCTACGCACAGTACCCGTGATACAAAAAGCACTGATAAACACAAGACAAATTGTTACTAACACGAATCCGATTCCTGATTTTCCTTTTCTCATACATTCATCCCTCCGGCAATGTGCTTTTCGCTTCCACTGCACATTTACTTTTTCAATCTGTCAATTTCATTGCGTTAAGTTTTTCAATTTAAGTTAACTGTCTTTAACTGTCTTAACTGTCTTTAACTGTCTTTAATGCTATAATTTCATGTGTCCAATAAATGTCTCTCATTTTGTTCGTAACCCATCCTGGTTACTGTTCACACCCTAGTCAATAGGGCCATCCCGTAACCATATTTTTTATATTAAAAAACCTCGCAAGCACGCATAAAATGGCACTTTTCCGCCATTTATTGTTGTATTTTATATGGTTACGTGTTATAATTATCTTATAACCATATGGGAGGTATTTTTCATGGCGATCATCAAACAATACGACAAACGCTCCGGAATCACCTATGTTTATGACTCAAAATCCTACTATGACAAAGAGAAAAAATGTTCCAGAGCAAAACGTACCCTCATCGGTAAAATAGACCCTGATACCGGTGAAATCATTCCTACTGACGGCAGAAACAAAGGTGCCAAATCGAAACCTGCCGCATCATCTTCTCCTGAAATCGATAAAGACAAACGCATTCAGGAACTGGAAGATGAAAACCGTCAGCTAAAGCTACAGATTTCCGCTCTAAAAAAGGAAATCGAACGCATTACTAATTCCAAGTGATTTACCCACTCAGAAGGAGGGCCGGCTATGACACTAAAAGAAGCTCATGAAATCCAGCGTAGGGAATTAATGTCTCTC
>CAYOHU010000122.1:0-5840 GCA_964403845.1 uncultured Acetatifactor sp. | reverse complement strand
TACTGATGTTGTTGCTAATGAAATGAAGAATGGCGGAAAGGTTCAGTTAGTAGGTTTCGGTACTTTTGAAGTTGCTGAGAGAGCTGCAAGAGAAGGCAGAAATCCTTTAACCGGCAAGACAATGACTATCGCAGCATCCAAGGCTCCTAAATTCAAAGCCGGTAAAGCTTTAAAGGATATGGTAAATGCATAATCATTAAGATTGCTTATTTCAGAGAACCTCTAAAGGGTTCTCTGTTTTTGCTTTATGGAGGAAATATGAGACTGGATAAATATTTAAAGGTATCTCGCCTGATTAAACGACGCACGGTTGCCAATGAGGCCTGTGATAGCGGACGCGTACTGATTAATGATAAGCCTGCCAAGGCATCCGCTAACGTGAAGGAGGGGGATATCATTACCATTGCGTTCGGAAATAAGGAAGTAAAGGTCGAGGTTTTGGATGTGCAGGAGACGGTAAGAAAAGAAGAGGCGAAGGAATTATTCCGTTACCTGTAAGTCCAAGGAATGTTTCAAGGCTTCTCCCCATACACTTTATTGTATGAAGGTAATTGCGATCGCAAACACCTACTCAATGTAAGAACAATTGATGAGGAGAGAAACCTATGGAAGATTTGAACGGCGGTACACGCACACATAAAGTTACTATGACCAATCGAAGGACATGTACCATCAACGGAGTCAGTGATGTATTGTCCTTTGATGTACATGAGATTCTTCTTGAGACTGCACAGGGTATGCTGATGATCAAGGGGGATGAGCTACATGTGAACAGGCTGACCCTTGATAAAGGAGAGGTCGATATAGACGGTAGGATAGACAGCTTTACTTATTCGGATGCGGCTGCGGGAAGTCATCAAAACGAATCCTTTCTTTCGAAGCTGTTCCGATAAAGGAGCAGTTTATGGAAAATGAAAATGTGTTTCTTTTCTATGCCCTGCTCATGGGCATTTTTATTACCTTTGTGTATGATATCCTGCGCATCTGCCGGAGAGTAATTCCGCATGGAAATCTGCTGATATCGCTGGAAGACATGGCTTTTTGGATTTATTGTGCCGCAAAGGTTTTCGTGCTCATGTACCGGGAAAGTAACGGCACGCTGCGTTGGTTTGCGGTGCTGGGTGCGCTTGTGGGGATGCTTCTGTATAAAAAGCTGGTCAGCTTCCTTTTTGTAAAGTATAGCTCACTTTTTTTGAAAAGGCTTCTGGGGGTATTGGGAAAATTTGGAAGAATCATATATAAGCCCATATCTCTGGTACTGCAAAAGTGGAAAAGGAGCAGAGAAAAGGCAAAAGCAAGAGCCTGTCGCAGCTGGGGCCATGTCAAGTGGTTCCTAAAAAAGAAGTTGACGTTCCTGAGGAAAATGTTAAAATGAAGGTAGCTATTCAGAATAGTTACAATGGAAGCAGAACGATTCACAAGGCTCTGAGAAGCCCTTGTGTGTACAATGTGAGGTTCATCATGGCAAAAAGAAGGGTTGCATACCGCAAAAGAAATCAGAATAGGTTCAGTATGTTTCTTGTTACCCTGGTGGTGGTAATGATTACCATTGTTGTGGCGGTAAAGGGCGTGGAGCTGAGAGAGAAAATAAACGCTGTGGTTGCACAAGAGGAAGAACTGAAGAAACAGATAACCGCAGAGGAAGAGCGGGCTCTGGAAATAGAAGAATATGCCAAGGAAGTGCAGACCAAGGGCTACAAGGAAGAGGTTGCCAAGGATAAGTTTGGACTGGTGCATGAAGGTGAGATTGTTTTTAAAGAAGAGGATTAAGATTAGGAAAACAGAGATTTGTTCTCTGTTTTTTTTGTCGCAAAAAATGAAGGGACAGCCTCTTTGATTTGACAAAAAATGTGGAAGACTCTCACTATAATCTACTACAAGGTGATTGCGAAACACAAAGATATAGCAATTCACGGATGGACTCAAAGGAGGAGATTATGGTTCTTGCATCTAAAATAGAGAGACAACAAAGGCAGCAGGTGGCAGAGGTAAGTGATTTGTGCAGACAGAAGCTGTTGGGGTATGCGGAAAGCTTTCAGGAGCTTGCCAAGAGCTTTGACGGCGCCTTTGAGGGAGGTGCGGCAGACAGGCAAAGTCTGTTGGAGGAAAGAAGGCATTGGGAGAACAGAAGAGTAATCTATGACAATTTAAGCGAAGTTGCGCAGATTATGGAGAAGGTGGCAAAGGAGGATTTTTGCTATGAGCCCATGGAAAAAAAGAGTTATAAGCTGATTGTCAGAGCGTTTCGGGAGGAAGGAATCGGTGTCGGAGGTCTCTGTTATCTTCCCTTCGAGGATGGCCGGCAGGCAATCGGTATGACCTTGTGGAGCTTGGGAAAGGAAACCAGACAGGCAGCAGATATGGCAGACCTTCTTTCGGTTTTATTACATAAGCCGCTGCAGCTGTCGGCAGTCAGCCCCTGTTTGGTGGAACGGAAGAAGCAAAGCTTTCTGTTTGTGGAAGAAACGAAATACATTGTCCTCACCGGACTTGCCAAGATTGTGCGGGAGAATGAGGTAATATCCGGTGATAATTATGCCTTTCTGGAGTCGGAGAAGGGAAGGATGACGCTGCTGTTGTCTGACGGGACAGGATCAGGTGAGAAGGCCAGCCGGGACAGCGGAAGGGTGCTGGATCTCATGGAGAAAATGCTTGAGGCAGGCTACGGAATCAGCTCAGCCATCTGTCTGATCAATTCTGCACTCTATGCAAAGAGTGAGGACAGCAATCATCCCACACTGGATGTCTGCAGTCTGGACCTCTACATGGGGAAATGTGAATTCTATAAAGTGGGAGGGGCGATTTCCTTTCTAAAACGAGGAGAGAAGGTGGAGCAGATTGAAATGGGAAATCTGCCTCTGGGGATTTTTCAAAAGGTTCAGGTGGAGAGTATTTCAAAGAAGCTGAAGGATGGAGATTATCTGATCATGATGTCGGACGGCATATTGGATGCCTTCGGAAAAGACGGATATGAGGAGACCCTGGCACAGGCAATTGCTGAGATTACAGAGCAGAATCCCGGTGAGATTGCGGAAAAGCTGTTACATCTGGCAATTCATTCCTGTGAGGGACATATCTGCGATGATATGACGGTTATTGTGGCGGGAGTATGGGAAAACAGCGGTATTACTTGATTTTTTTTCGTTTTTAGGATAAATTATACCATATGAGCATAAAACAGAAAACTGAGGAAAAAGTGTTCTCCTTTATGGAAGAACACTGCATGCTGAATAGCCATGACAAAGTGGTGGCAGGAATTTCAGGAGGGGCAGATTCCGTTTGCCTCTTGTTTGTGTTGTTGGAATATCGAAAACGGCTACCGTTTTCCCTTGCAGTGGTACACGTAAATCATGGAATCCGGGAGGATGCCGGGACAGATGCCGGTTATGTGGAGGCACTTTGCAGGCAATATGAAATTCCTTTTTATCCATTCCATATTGATGTGCGAAGGAAAGCGAAGCAGGAGAAATGCTCGGAGGAGGAAGCCGGAAGGATTGCCAGATATGATGCTTTTGCCCGGACAGCGGAGCAGCTTGGTGCAAACAAAATAGCGGTGGCGCACAACTGCAATGACCGCAGTGAGACCATGCTGTTCAATCTATTTCGAGGGAGCGGAATGAAGGGCTTGTGCAGTATTCGTCCGGTAAGAGAGAATATCATCCGTCCGATTCTGTGTCTGGAGCGCAAGGAAGTGGAAGCCTATCTGAAGGAGCGCGGTATTGCGTACTGTCAGGATTCTACCAATGAAAAGGACGATTATACCAGAAACCGTATCCGTCACCATATTTTGCCTTACGCGGAACAGGAGATAGCCTCCGGCTGTGTGGCTCATATGGCACAGACGGCAGAACTGCTGTCAGAGGCGGAGGATTATCTGGAGCAGCAGACGGCAGCAGCCATGCAGGAATGTGTGCGGACACGAGGAACGGCAGAGCTTCCGGTATCCGGTGCGGAGATTGAGATAAACACCTTTCTGAAAAATCACAATCTGATTCGCAGCAGAATTTTATACAAGGTTATCACAGCCCTTGCGGTCACGGAACGGGATATCTCACAGGTGCATGTAAAGGATTTGCTGACGCTTTTTACAGAAAACGGCAATCGCATCATCTGTCTGCCCTACGGAATGCAGGGAAGACGTCAGTACGACAAGGTAATTCTGGAGCGCAGTCCTAAGAAAGAGCAGGCTGCGATGTCACCGGGCACCTGTGCATGCAATGAGCTGCTGCAGGAAAATCTGACGCTGTCACAGATGTCCCGGGAGGAAGATGGCGGCAGAACTGACAGGGACGGACCTTTATGCAAGGTTTTCCTTCCCGACGGAAGACGTCTGGAGTGCAGACTGTGTTCGGAGGAGATTGTTTTGGGAGAATTTCCCTCTGACCCGTATACGAAATGGTTTGATTATGATAGAATAGAGAAATCAATGGTATTGAGGACCAGACGGACAGGTGACTATCTGATGATTGCGGGACCGGACGGACAGATGGTTCATAAATCCCTGAAGGAATATATGATAACGGAGAAGATTCCGAAGCATGAAAGAGACAGGATTCCTCTGATTGCTGTGGGAAGTCATATTATTTGGCTGATTGGATACCGTATCAGTGAAGCTTGTAAAATCAATAGGAATACAAAACAGGTTTTACAGGTACAATTAATAGGAAAGGGTTGCGACAGCAACAAAACGGAGGAGAAAAATGGCTGAGCATGTTAAGGTACTGTTAACAGAAGAAGAGGTGGATAAACGAATTCAGGAAATCGGCGACCGCATCAGCAAGGATTATGCAGGAAAGCAGGTTCATTTAGTATGTGTATTAAAGGGCGGCGTATTCTTCCTGTGTGAGTTGGCGAAAAGAATTCAGGTTCCTGTATCCCTGGATTTCATGTCAGTATGCAGCTACGGCGGAGATACGAAGTCCAGTGGCGTGGTGAAGATTGTAAAGGATCTGGACGAATCTCTAAAGGATAAGGATGTACTTGTGGTTGAGGATATTGTAGACAGCGGCAGAACCTTAAGCTATCTTTTGGAAATGCTGCGGGACAGAGGTCCCAAATCCCTGCGCCTGTGTACCTTACTTGACAAACCGGACAGACGGGTGGTGGATGTAAAGGTAGACTATACCGGATTTCAGATTCCGGATGAATTTGTAGTGGGCTATGGTCTGGATTACGACCAGAAATATCGTAATCTGCCTTACATCGGAGTTGTTGAGTTTGAATAGTTGCGATTTATTATATATTTAGGAGGGCCGTAAAAATTGAAACAGAACGGCAAGGGTTTTTATTCATATTTTATAATGATTATATTATTGGCGTTAGTTGTCTGGCTGGCAACTCGCTTTACGGAATTGGAACAGGAGAATTATACCTGGACAGAATTTGTGACAGACATAGAGTCCGGCAAGGTTGCTGAGGTCTATATCTGCCCGAATACGGAAGCCCCCACGGGATATGTGGAGGTAGAGCTGATAAATGGCTCTGATAAAAAGCTGTACGCTACGGATATCTCCGAAATGGAGATACAGATCAGAGCATATGGCTTAGATCCCAAGGTGCAGGACATTGAGAGAGACCAGTGGATTTTCACTACCCTGATTCCGCTGTTGATCGTGCTTGCAGTGGGTGTATTCATGTTTCTTTTCTTTAGTGCACAGAATGCAGCCAACAATGGCGGCAATAAAATGATGAATTTCGGAAAGAGCCGTGCCAAAATGTCCATAGGCGACAAGAAGATTACCTTTGAACAGGTAGCCGGTCTTAAGGAAGAGAAAGAAGAATTAGAGGAAATTGTTGAATTTTTAAAGGAGCCCGGCAAATTCACCAAGGTAGGTGCAAGA
>CAYOHU010000121.1:0-5905 GCA_964403845.1 uncultured Acetatifactor sp. | reverse complement strand
GAAGTAGTAACACTTGGAACCAGCCATATTGAAAAGGTTACTTATGATTCTACAGAAGGTAAGTCTAATTTTATCAGTGGTGTAGGAAAGCATAACGGACAATTGATTTCTCTTTTAGATTTGAATTCCATTACTCTCGAAGAAAATGTATAACTGTAATTGATAAAGGAGAAAAGATTCATGGGTGAAATCAGCCTGAAACAAGTTACAGAGAATTATTTTGATGTATTAAAGGAAATAGGAAATATTGGAGCGGGAAATGCCATGACGGCACTTTCCCAGATGCTCCAGTGTAAAGTTGATATGAAGGTACCCCAAGTGAAGCTGTTACCCTTTTCTGAGGTCGGAACCCTGATGGGGGGCGAAGAACAAATTATGGTAGGTGTTTTCCTGGGGGTAGAAGGTGATATTACAGGAAGTATGATGTTCCTGATAGAGAAGGATAGCGCAAAGCATTTGATTAATAAAGTGATGATGGGGATGAACTCTGAGGGAGAAGATTTTTCTGAGATGGAATTGTCTGCCATGAAAGAAGTGGGGAATATTATCACGGGTGCATATTTAAATTCTCTTTCAACGTTAACAAATCTTGTAGTTTATCCTTCGCCACCGGATCTTACAGTGGATATGGCTGGTGCAATCTTAAGTGTTCCGGCAATTCAGTTTGGCACATTGGGAGACAATCTTTTATTAATTCAGTCACAATTTTATGATGATGTGGAGATAGATGGTTATTTTATCTTGATACCGGATTTGGAATCCTATTCTAAGATCCTTACATCTTTGGGAATCCCGGTGGAGTAGAATTCACATTAAAACAAGAAGGACAGAGTCTATGAGTGAAATTATAAAGGTTGGAATGGCAGATTTGAAGACCTGTTTAAGCCCCGATGGTGTAATTACCTTGGGGCTTGGTTCCTGTGTAGGAATTGCCCTGCGAGATCCGGTTACTAAGGTGGGGGGACTGGCTCACATTATGCTGCCGGACAGCACCGCAATCAGAAATTCAGGGCAAAATATTGCAAAATTTGCTGATACCGGTATTGATGAGCTGATTAGGCAGATGGAAATTCTGGGAGCTAAAAGGAATAGAATTGTTGCAAAGATAGCAGGCGGAGCCGCTATGTTTATAACCAGTCGCTCTGACGCAATACAGATAGGCCAGCGTAATGTGCAGGCAACGGAAAAAAAGCTTCAGGAGCTCAATATACCAATTCTTGCTCAGGATACAGGAGCAGATTATGGTAGGACAGTAACTTTTTTCCCGGAGACAGGAGAATTCCACATTCGTGCGGTTGGCAGGAGTGAAATTATTATTTGATCGAGGTTGGTGTATGAATAGAAAAAATATTCCTTTGATTTTGATGCTGGTAGCAGGGGGAGTTACCTGCATTATTACATTTATACAGAATTTCTCTGTTTTGAAAAAGCTGGTTTTGTTATTGATAGTATTGATAGTTTTCTATTTTTGGGGCAGTCTGCTTCGATGGACTCTTGACTATTTTGAACAGCAGAATGAGAAGAAGAGCAAGGAAGAGGGGGAAGTCATCGAAAAAGAGACAGAAGACGAAGAAAAGAAGAAAGCGGCACAGGAACAGCCGGAATGAAAAGAGAGGGTGTAAATAGTCTTCATGGATGATACAGGCAGAAGAAAATTGTTAGAAGAATACGCCAGGACAAAAGCCTCCGATATCCGGGAACAGATTATTTTGGAGTACGCTTCATTGGTGAAGGTTGTTGCGGGGCGACTCAGTATGTATCTTGGCTATAATGTAGAATATGAAGATCTGGTCAGCTACGGTATCTTTGGTCTGATAGATGCAATTGATAAATTTGATTGCTTTAAAGAAGTAAAATTTGAGACATATGCCAGTCTGCGGATCCGAGGAGCAATTCTGGACCAAATCAGAAAAATGGATTGGATTCCCAGAACCTTACGGCAGAAGCAGAAAAAGATTGAAGCAGTCATCAAAGAGGTGGAACTGACTACGGGGCATAGTGCCACAGACAAGGAAATTGCTAAGGGGTTGGGAATTTCAGAGGAGGAATATCTGGATTGGCAGTCTCAGATGAAGATAACAGGGCTTGTGTCCTTGAACGAATATATGGAGCAGGGCAGTGATGTGTCTCAGGATTACAGCAGGCATACTACCTCTGCATTCGAGAACCCTGAGGAACGCATAGAGAAAGAGGAATTAACCCAAGTGCTTGGTGATGCCTTGGAGCTTCTGACAGAGAAGGAACGTAAGGTGATTACGCTATATTATTACGAGGAACTGACATTGAAGGAAATAAGCAATATCTTGGAGGTATCAGAGTCCAGAATTTCCCAGCTGCATACCAGAGCGTTGCAGAAAATGAAGGGAAAAATGGGAAAATATATGGGAATTCTTTCAGAAGGATAGGGTTTCGGAAAGGTGTGAGGTAAGGAAAAACAATGCAGAATGGATATTTTCGGTTGGTTAAGGCAACGAATGGTTTTGGCATAAGATTGATTCCACCGGCTGACGGAGGGGAGGACATCCGCATTGGTGAATTAATGCATTATTTGGATGAGGCAATGATAGGCTATGAAATTGATCACCTTAAGAATGCTGTAGAGGAAAAACGCGATCAGGTGTGTTTTCTGGCTGCAGGGGAATGTCCAGTTATCAATGAGAAATATCAGCTGGAGGTAAGCCCTGATTTTATGAGTGCTACGGTCAGATTCTTTCCGCCATCAGAGACCGGTGCCAGAATCACGCTGAATGAAGTCTTAAATGATTTGCGATACCGTAATATTTTTTCGGGAGTTCAGATGCAGCTGCTTCAGGATCATTTTATGTCATGGGATTACTTTTGTACCGACCTTGTAATTGCTAAGGGAAGAGAACCCAAGCATGGTACAGACGATAGGATTGAGTATTTGTTCAGTACGGATATTCATGCACAACCGGAGGAGAGAGAGGACGGGACGGTAGATTATTATAATCTGAATCTGGTCAACCACTGTAAGAAGGGAGATGTACTTGCCCGTATTATCCGTGGAGACAACGGAGAACAGGGTGTTAATATTCAGGGAAAGCGTATTCAGCCAAGAAAACCAAAGCGTCTTATGTTAAAATTTGGAAAGAACATTCAACTGTCAGAGGATAAAATGAGCATTGCCTCTCTGGTGGACGGACATGTGATGCTTGTTGACAACGAATCGGTATTTGTATCAGATGTCTATGAGGTGGAGAATGTTGACACTTCGACCGGGAACATTGATTATGGCGGAAGTGTACAGATTAACGGGAATGTTTCCTCGAATTTCATTGTAAATGCAAGTGGAAACGTTATTATCAATGGTGTAGTGGAAGGTGCACAGATTACAGCCGGCGGTAATATTGTGATAGCCAGAGGCATGAATGGGATGGCGAAGGGCTCTCTGAAAGCCGGAGGAAATGTCGTTTCCAAATTTATTGAAAATGCTTCGGTGGATGCAGGAGGATATATTAATACCGGTTCCATTCTGCACAGTAATGTAAATGCCGGTACGGAAATCGTGGTAACCGGTAGAAAAGGGTTCATTACGGGCGGACATGTTCAGGCGGGAAATAAGATTACCGTAAAGACCTTGGGCGCTGTGATGGGCGCATCCACTGTTGTTGAGGTCGGTGTTGACCCGGAGATAAAGATTGCGTATGCTAAGGCACAGAAGGATGTAGTGGAACTGGTTAAGACCATTAAGGGTGAGCAGGAAATCCTGACAAGTTTTGCAGAGAAGCGCAGTAAAGGGGTACGATTCACCGAGGAACAAATCAAATACGTTCAGAATGCAGCACAGAAGCTTGAACAGCAGAAAAAGGAGCTGCAGCAGAAAAATGAGGAGCTTAAGAGATACCTTGAAAAGTTTGATCAGCAGAGTAATGCCAAGGTTGTGGTAAAAGGAGAGGTACATCCGGGTACTACAATCGTCATTGGAGATTTGTCCATGGTAATACAGAAAAGGTATGATTTTTGCAGATTTGAAGTGGTGCGCGGTGATGTAAAGGCAGTCCCGTTATAAAGGTGGGTAAAATATGGCATTCGGTTCGATAGAGATTACCACGATTACAAGATCACAGGATTATATGACTATTAAGCATAACGAAGATAACAAGAGCTTCACGGATCAGAGCAATATAGGACAACAGATTCAAAAAGACGTGGAGCAGCGTCCCCGTGAGGTGCGCGGCAGCGACAATGCGGACTGGCACAACCGTCAGTTTGACGCCAGAGATAAGGGTAATAGTGAGTATGACGGTGATGGCGGACAAGGCAGAAAACGTGGAGAAAAGAAAGAACAGGTCATTGTGAAGGGGCGGCAGAGTTTTGATATAAAAATATAAGAGTGGAGTGTGTCATGGGCGTATTGGAAATTGTGCTTCTGTAATCGGATGCGTCATCTTTGTCCTAAGCTTTGTAATTCCGGCAACGAGAGAGGAAGTGTTGGAGAATACCGAGGCTTTGGAAAAAAATGAGATAGAGAATTTGGTTTCACAGGAGATGGACAAGCTCAGAAGCCATGTGGATGCCGTGGTTGATGAGACGATTGAGTATTCCTTGGAAAAGACAGAGCGTTCACTGGAGCGTCTGTCAAATGAGAAGATTATGGCGGTTAATGAATATGCGGATACGGTATTACAGGAAATCCACAGAAATCATGAAGAGGTTGTGTTCCTCTATGATATGCTGAATGATAAGCATACAAATCTGAAAAACACAGTCACGGAAGTAAATAGAACGGTGAAAAAAGTTACGGAGACTCAAAAAGAGGCTGAGGCGGTAGTACAGTCCTTTCAAAAGCTGACACCGGATTCCGTATCTGCTGATACAGCTAAAAAATCGGAGAAAAACAGCGCTTTCAAAGAGGATGTAAAGGAAAAAACGGAGAATAGTACTGCTGTTGACATCAGCTTTACCGGTGGTCTGAATGCGGAAGAACGCAATAGCAATGAGAAAATAATGGAATTACACAAGCAGGGAAAATCGAATGTGGCCATTGCAAAAGAGCTGGGTCTTGGAGTGGGAGAAGTCAAGCTTGTGATTGATTTATATCAGAATATGTAAGGACAGGACATGAAAAATCTAAAGTTACGATATTATTTAAGAGGATTGGGTATCGGTATATTTGTGACAGTGTTGATTGTATGCATTGGCGGAAAAACGGATAATACCATGACGGATGCACAGGTCAGAGAAAAAGCACTGGAGCTTGGCATGATTGATGCAGATTCTGTGGTCTTATCCAGATTGCAGGGAAATACCGTAGATCAGCCGGGAACTATGAAACCGGAGAATGGAACTCAGGAGAGCACTGAGGCAGCTTCGGCAGATAATGTACAGAAATCGGTCCCCCCCGAGGAAACAGCAGAAGAGCCGGATGATGGGACAGAGGAAGCGGATGCGGAATCGGGAAATGCTTCGGAGGATGCAGAAACGATAAGCGAGACAGAAGCAACGGAAGAAATGCCCGAGGAAGCATCACCGGTCAAGTTTGAAATCCGTTCCGGTGCAAGCTCCTATAGTGTCAGCAAGGATCTGGAAAAGGCCGGTCTGATAGAGAATGCCGGAGATTTTGATGATTATCTGTGTCAAAAAGGATATTCCAAATCGATTCGTGTTGGTACTTTCGAGATTGAAGTGGGTACTGATGAGGAAGAAATTGCAAAAATTATTACAGGAAAGCGATAAAACCCCTTGTCACAGGGGTTTTCTTATGCTATAATCAACGAGTTGTGATAAAAAACACGCATTTTGATTTGTTATCGGTGTTTCACATTTGGGATGGATAACGGAGCTGACAGATTCTTAACGCGGACTCTGACTGAAAAAAATGCGGAAGATTTTAACCAAACGGAGGTAAAGACATGAGCGTTATTTCAATGAAACAGTTACTGGA
>CAYOHU010000120.1:0-5922 GCA_964403845.1 uncultured Acetatifactor sp. | reverse complement strand
AGATGAGCTTTTGAATATTTATGAAACCGGTGTCGGCAAGATAAAAATCCGCGGCAAGGTTGAGTTTGAAAAAGCAAAAGGCGGCAAGACCAATGTTGTAATCACCGAGATTCCGTATCCTATGATCGGTGCCAATATTTCCAAATTTCTGATGGATGTTGCCGCATTGTCGGAAACCAAGAAAACTCAGGATATCGTGGATATTTCGAACCAGTCCTCCAAGGAAGGCATCCGTATAGTAATCGAACTTCGCAAGGACGCAGATCCTCAGAATTTCGTGAATATGTTATATAAGAAGACACGCCTCGAGGATACCTTTGGAGTAAATATGCTTGCCATTTCAAACGGAAGACCTGAGACCATGAGCCTGAAACAGATTATTAAGGCAAATGTTGACTTCCAGTTTGAGGTTGCCACACGCAAATATACCAATCTGTTGGCAAAGGAGCTGGAGCGCAAGGAGATTCAAGAGGGCTTGATCAAGGCGTGTAATGTAATTGATCTTGTGATTGAAATCTTACGTGGTTCCAAGGATCGTAATATGGCAAAAGCCTGTCTGGTGGAAGGGAAAACAGAAGGGATTAAGTTTAAATCAAAGGAATCCAAGGTGATGGCTGCCCAGCTTTGTTTCACCGAGAAACAGGCCAATGCCATTTTGGAAATGCGTCTGTATAAGCTGATTGGGTTGGAATTGGAAGCATTGATTAATGAGCATGAGGAGACTATGGCAAATATTTTCCGATATGAAGATATTCTGGATAGAAGAGACTCCATGGCTCAGGTAATCATGAATGAACTGGACAGTTTCAAAAAGGAATATGGGCAAAAACGCAGAACCGTTATCGAGAACGGAGAAGAAGCTATTTATAAGGAAAAAGAACTGGAAGAGATGGATGTGGTTTTCCTGATGGATCGTTTCGGTTACGCCAAGACCATTGATACAGCAACCTATGAACGAAATAAGGAGGCCGCTGACAACGAGAATAAGTATGTTTTCACCTGCAAGAATACCGGTAAGATATGTCTTTTTACGAATCAGGGACAGCTGCATACCATCAAGGTATTGGATATTCCGTTTGGTAAGTTCCGTGACAAAGGGGTGCCGGTTGACAATATCAGCAACTATAGCACCGAGAAGGAAGAACTGGTCTATGTAACCAGTCAGACTGAACTGAATCTTTGTCAGGTTATTTTCGTAACGGCACAGTCCATGGTGAAGATTGTTGACGGCGGAGAATTTGATGTATCCAAGCGTACTGTAGCAGCTACCAAGCTCGGTGAAGGGGATAAGGTAGTAAATGTCTGTGCCATTCATGAGCAAAAAAATATTATTTTACAGACAAAGGATGGATTTTTCTTAAGATTTTCAATTGAGGAAATCCCGGAAAAGAAAAAAAGTGCAATTGGTGTGCGAGGAATGAAGCTGGGTGACAAGGATTTTATAGAAAATGTATATTATACAAGAAATGCCATAGAATCATCTATTGAATACAAAGGAAAAAACATTATTTTAAATAATTTAAAACCCGGTAAACGTGATACTAAGGGAACGAAGATCAGGGTTTAAAGAAATCGAGGTGCGTGTATAACACGCGGATTGGAGAAAGCATGCGTGTAATAGCAGGAACAGCAAGAAGCCTTCCCTTAAAGACTCCGGAGGGAATGGATACCAGACCAACAACTGACAGAATTAAAGAAACTCTTTTTAACATCCTACAAGCAAAACTTCCTGACTGTGTATTTGTGGATATGTTCAGCGGAAGCGGCGGTATCGGCATTGAGGCAATCAGCCGCGGTGCGTCCAAGGCATATTTTATTGAAAATGCGCCGAAAGCGATTTCTTGTATTGAACAAAATCTGTTATTTACGAAATTTACGGACCGTGCTATAGTATTAAGGCAGGATGCTGTTTCCGCATTGCACAATATTTTTGAAAAAGAAATAGACATAATATTCATGGATCCTCCCTACGGGCAGGAGCAGGAAAGAAATGTTCTTACTCAGCTTGCAAATATGAAATATGTGACAGAGGATACCTTGATTATAGTAGAAGCATCTTTGGATACCGATTTTTCTTATTTAGAAACCCTTGGATTTTGCTTAGAAAGAGAAAAACGCTACAAAACCAATAAGCATATGTTCATTCAAAAGAAAAGAAAATTTGAGTAAGGATAACATTTATAGAAAAGACGTGCTGCTGAGCACAGAGGGAGTTAGTATGAGAAGAGCAGTATATCCCGGCAGTTTCGATCCGATGACCTTCGGACATTTAGATATCATTAAACGTGCCTCCGAGCTTTGTGATGAATTGATCGTTGCAGTTCTGAATAATAAAGGAAAGACACCATTGTTTTCTGTTGAGGAACGTGTTAAGATACTTACAGAAGCTACAAAAGAGCTTCCGAATGTAAAAATTGACAGCTTCAGTGGTCTGCTGATTAATTATGCAGCGGAAAAGGATCTTCATATT
The DNA here is from genome assembly GCA_964403845.1 of uncultured Acetatifactor sp. Taxonomy (GTDB): domain Bacteria; phylum Bacillota; class Clostridia; order Lachnospirales; family Lachnospiraceae; genus Acetatifactor. The sequence goes on along the minus strand of CAYOHU010000120.1, from coordinate 3,452 downwards.
GCTGTCAGAGGTTTGCGTGCGATTACTGATTTTGAATATGAGCTTCAGATTGCACAGACCAACAGAAAGCTATCAGATGGTCAGCTGGACACCATCTTTTTAACTACAAGCCTGGAATATGCATATCTAAGCTCCTCCAGTGTGAAGGAGATAGCAAGCTTTGGCGGGGATGTCAGCCGCTGTGTGCCGGATTTTGTTGCAAAATTGATTTATGACAAGTATCATTTACAATGAAAATACACTGAAATGTAAAGCAGTGCACCATGCGCAGAAATGAGGTTATTTATGAGCAGCAGAATAGAACAATTAATAGATGAAATAGAAGAATATATTGAGAACTGTAAACCGAAATTCATGTCTAATTCTGAGATTATCGTGAATAAGGATGAAATGGACGAGCTGATTCGAGAGCTTCGCATGAAAACCCCGGATGAGATTAAACGTTATCAGAAGATTATCAGCAATAAGGAAGCAATATTAAATGATGCCCGTGCAAAAGCAGAGGCCTTGATTGCGGAAGCAACCATCCATACCAACGAGCTGATCAATGAGCACGAAATCATGCAGCAGGCTTATGCACAGGCCAACGAAGTTGTTACCATGGCAAGTAAGCAGGCTCAGGATATTCTGGATAATGCAACAATAGAAGCGAATAATGTTCGAGCAGCAGCGATGCAATATATGGATGATATGCTTGCTCATCTGGAGAACATCATTATTTCTTCTGTTCAGTCGGCAAATACCAACTATGAAAATTTGATTGGCTCCTTGAACCAGTATAAAGATATCATTCAGTCCAATCGCAGCGAATTGCATCCGGTAGAGGAGGACATTGACGATGTGCCTCTGGAAAATGATGATGCAGACACCATTGATGTGATTCCATAATTCTATTTCTGGACAGATAACCGGTTTTCCTGTGAAAGCTGGTTTTTCTTCTCTATAGGAATATTGACAATATCCGAACAGTATGAGGATGGATTCTATGACAAGAAAAAAAATCACCTATGGTCTAATATTGTTCTGTGTAATTTTCTGTTGTGTTTCCCTGCCTTCCCGGGCATCGCAGCGGGTACAATCCACGGAAGAGACGATTGTTATTGTGATTGATCCCGGTCATGGCGGCAACAATCTGGGAACCATTGAGAATGGATTTGAGGAGAAATCCATGACTCTTGTCACTGCACAGGCAATGTATGATGAATTGTGTAAGTACGATAATGTAGAGGTTTATATGACACGCATCGAGGACGTGGATCTGACATTAAAAGACCGCGCCCGGTACGCTGCAGACTTAAATGCGGATTTTTTGTTCAGTATACATTATAATGCGTCCGTAAATCATAATCTCTTCGGCTCCGAGGTGTGGATATCAGCTGAGCCTCCGTACCATGCCTATGGTTTTCAATTTGGATATACGCAGCTTGAAACTATGCGTGACATGGGATTATATCTTCGAGGAGTGAAAACACGATTAAACGACAAGGGTAAGGATTATTACGGAATCATCAGAGAAGCAACCGCACTTTCTGTTCCGGCAGTAATCATAGAGCATTGCCATGTTGATGAGGTACGGGATTATCCCTTCTGTGACACTACAGAGGAGCAGATTGCCTTCGGAAAAGCGGATGCTACTTCTGTTGCAAAGTATTTTGGTCTAAAAAGTACCCTTCTGGGGGTTGATTACAGCGAAGAAGCTAATTTACCTTTTACAGAGGCGGACAAGGTTATGAAGACTGCTATGCAGGACGAGACAGCTCCGGATATTTGTATGATAGAGATTGCTGATTGCAATGATGACATTGGAGAAGTTGTTTTGAATATAACCGCTGCAGACTATGACACTCCGTTGCTGTATTATGATTATAGCTATGACGGCGGTCTTACGTACAGTCCTCTGCAAATGTGGCCCGGTAGCGATGTATTGGAGGGAGCTTATACGGATTCCTTTCAGCTGACAATACAGATACCCTCAGGTACGCAACCGGATATCATACTTCGTGCTTATAATATGTTTGATGCTTTCACACAGAGTAACAGAATTACATTGCTTCGGACATTTTTATACAGTGAAGGTGATTCCGATGAGCAAGTCAACAACGCAAAACAGCCTGACACCCAAACGGAAGAGGAACACAATTTGCCGGGGACTCAGACATTTATGCCGGCTAATAACACTGAAATCACTCAGGAGCAGGAAGTCAGGTTTATAGATTTTCTAAAAATATGTCTGATGCTTGTGGTAGGAGTATTTGTGCTACTCTTGTTTTCCCGTTTCACACTCTCTGTCCGGCGCAGGAAAAAACGTCGTCATTGCAGGAAACCGGACGGTGACAGAAGAAACCATACCAGATAATAGACAGCGGTTAACAGCATTAGAATGAGTTTATGTACTGTGTAAGCGGAAATGGACAGCGTAGTTCCTTTAATACAGCTGTTGGTCTGGGCTATACAGGATAAACCACCGAAGGGGAGAAGAATCAGACCATACAAGGGCAGCTTCCCTTCCGTAAGCTTTAAACCTCCTGTGATTTCAAACAGCGGTGCCAGATAAATGGGTATTGTATGAAAACATATATGCGGAACAATATTCAACAGATTGAAAAAAATCATATATCCGCCCAAACTCAGAATACTTTGAACGGAAGAGGTAATGGCATCATCCGCTTCGTCGAGAAGACTTTTGCCACAGTGCGGTGATGAATGAACGGAGCGCAAGGAAATGTCTGTAATATCCCGATATTTTGTATATCGAAGAAGGATTCCATATACAAGCGGAATCCCATACATCCCCAAAAGATAAGGGAACAAAAGCTGTCTCCTTAACAGTGGCAGTACATAACTGCAGAAATATACGGGCCCGATATTATTACAGAATGCCAACAGATATTCCGCTTCCCTTTCTGAGATCATATCGCGTTTCAGAAGATCGGTAACTGTTTTGGCACCCATGGGAAATCCGCACAGAAAGCCCACAATCATCGCATAGCATACATTTTCCGACACTCGAAAAATCGGATGAATCACAGGGGAAATAAGCCCTGTGAACATCCTGGTAAGATTCATGCGTATCATAATACCTGACAGAATCATAAAGGGAAACAAAGCCGGAACCATTTTATTGTACCACAAATCCAGACCGTTCAACGCATATGTCAGACTGAGCTCTGAGTGTGTCAGAATGCATGCAGTGATAAGAAGAAAGAGTATTGTGTACAGTATTTTCATATAGACAGTCACCTCGGTTCAATATATGTGATTTCAGGTGGAAATATTTATAAAAAGTATGATGTGAGGTTTTCATGAGACTTGATAAGTTTTTATGTGAAATGAATATCGGAACCAGAAGTCAGGTGAAAGCCTATCTGAAACAGGGGCTCGTAACCGTAAATGGTGTTCTTGTCAAAGACTCTGATTCTAAGCTTGATGAGAATCAGGATATTGTCACCTAT
>CAYOHU010000119.1:0-5992 GCA_964403845.1 uncultured Acetatifactor sp. | reverse complement strand
ACTACCTTTACCCTTTTAGAGGAAAGCCCTGCTGCAAATACACCGAACGAACCGGCTGTAACTAAAGCTACGCAAAAAGCCTCCCCTGCAACAGGTGATAACAGCCATTTTGCACTGTGGATGGCAATAATGATTGTGGGAGCATTCTTAATTCGGAATGCGAAATTCGGAATGCAGAATTATAGACAGAAGAAATAAAATATGTTTCACTGAAATAAAGCTGTGATAGAAAAGGTGCTTGGTTTCCAAGTGCCTTTTTTATGAATTAATAAAACTTCACAGAATCATAATTCTATTTGGAATCACATTATTTATATTGGAATATTGATATTTCTATTACGAACATTTTTATATAATTCATGTATATTACTATATTCCTGCCAGTGGAACCCAGATACCCTTAGTCGGATGGGAAAACAAGGGAAAGAATTTGGCTATTCATGGAGAAGGCTTTAATGTAAACAATTGTGCTGTAGGCTCTGAACTAGGACTGATTGACCCTACACATTATGGAATACACACCCCAAGTAACATAGAAAGTAACTGAGTAAATAATTAAGATAGCAACTGGGAAAGTAATTCAGAAGGCAACTGAAAACTAAAAATGAAAGAACCTCCGGGAATATCCCGAAGGTTCTTTCATTGTGTAAAAGGGGAATTTCGGAAATGCTGTTGATGCATTTACGAACAAGAACAGTATAAGACATAAGTCTGTATTTGTCTAGTGCAAATAAAAAAAATGTTAAGATTTCATCACCACAAATCGACAAATAGTTTTATTCGATGCCTTCAGCGTACAATATCTCCTTCTCCAGCGATTCCGGGATAAGGATTCCGCCATTTTGGAGTTTTTTGACCAGCATATTTAAGTGATGCAGACGCTGTGCAGTTTTGAATTCGTGCTGAGCCAGAATCTCCGTATATAAAGGATTCTGCTTTAAGGTCTCTTGAATACTCTTGGGGAAAGGACAGTAGGTAAATAATATCTTTCTGGTCACCTTATTTAATCTGGGAGCCCCGTTCCCCTCAAACATAATCCAGATGATGTAATCCCTGACAAACATTTCCTTAAAACTGTTTTTCGCACGCTGCAGACTGGAGCGGACCTTCTCCTTAGCCTCGGAGGAAAGGTCATGGTTCTTGCGGTAGAACTGAATATAGTCGAAATACTCGCTGGTCAGTGACAGATCGCTGATGTCGTTCCAACGACTACCCTGCATTCGCTTGCAAAGCTCCCAGCGGAATTCTCCGGCAAGACGAATCATGGTAAGATTCAGATCCTCGAGGTGGAAAATGGAGGTCATCATTCGCCCGGAACTGTTACGGCGTTTTCCCTCAATTTCCTGCCACATGGCACCTCTTATGCCCACATTCGGCATAAGAATAATATCAGGCAGATATTCAAAGTGAACCAATTCCTTACCCATTGTATTGAGATTTTCCATATCAAGGCTTTCCCGGTAGAACAGAGTGTAATCAATTTTTTTGATCTGTTCAATGGCAGTGGCAACCTTGGATACGGTAACATAGGAATCATCTAAGCTCTTAAGTACATTTTCGGCGCAAAACAGAGGGCAGAACAGAGAGACACGGCCGTATGTAATCTTGTTCACTACAGGGAATAAATTGGTGAGCTCATAGTGAACCTTTGCCATGGTATTTGTTTCCAGCTCTTTGAATTCTGCGTCAGAAATATTATTGTTCAATTTCTGCTTATGAATATAATCGGCGTAATCCTGATCCAGTTCGTTACGGCTTGGTTCCTTCTCACCTTGGAAGATAGCCATCAGCCAGTCATAGAAGGTATAAATGCCCTGGGAATTGCGACGGGTTACAGTATCTAACAGCTTGTATAAGTGCAGTGCGTTTGACATACCGGCAAGCTCCTCGTCCACATATCCGAAATAGAGGAACATCCTGACGGGAGCCGGGATATTCAGACCGTCCAAGGTGCGTTCAAATATCAACTCATACAAAGTATAGAAATCTTTGGTCAGGTTCGCACGCAGTCGGCAGGCGGCTTCATCTGCAGAGAATTTGTCCGCAAGAAGCTTGTAGCTGTTTACATTTTGACGGAAGGAATCAGCAATTTCCAAATCAGCACAGGCATATTCCAAAATCGTGTTCAGGGAACCGGTCAGTTCCCTGATGATTGCAGTGTCTGCCGCATCGGGATGTGCTGAGGATGCGTGAGTCTGTACCCGGGCGAGATATTGCTCGAAGGTGGCAATGCGTTGGTCAAGTATTGCGGGGCTCACATCACAGATGTCACGGAAATTAAGAAGAAAACGGTTGATATCTGCATAAAGAGTATCTGTGTCCACACAGTCTGCTCCCAGCTTGTAACATAAATTGGTAAAAAAATCATACAAATCATTACCGGAGGAATTGAAATAGTAGCCTGCAATCTGTTGGAGATAATGCAATTGTTCCTCCAAAACAATGTATGCTCTGCGAAAATCCAAACTGCATTTGCGCAGCAGACCGGAGGAAACGGCAGATTCGTTGACAAAATGCTTGTACTGATCCCCGGAATAGATATGAGCAAGTCCGAGATAGTAGCCTGCGAGCCACAAATCGGGTGCCTCCTCGCCAAGATAGGTAGTCTGTTCCTTCAGGTTATTACATGTCCGCGGAGTAATTCTGTAACGATTACAGAGGACAACATATTTCCTGTAATCATCCTGCAGGCTTTGATGGAAGGAAACACAGTTGAGCTCTGACAGAGAGCATTGCTGCAGCATAATATTAATCTGATAACAGGCAGACAAAATAAACAATCTGGCGATATCAGGATGTTTTTTCATTAGGTTGTCAAGGGCTTCTATGTTAGAAAAGGAATAGGTGAGAATGGTTGCATCCTCAGCTACCACATAGCCCAGAAAATGAACCTCGGAGCATATCTCGCAGACTCCGATCACATCTCCCTTCCCCAGTTGGTAGGTTCCACCCGGATAAGAAACGGTAATCTTACCGGATGTGATGAGATGTAAAGCAGTCATGGGCTGCCCATATTCGTATACAGTTAATCCTTTTTCCAAAGTGATTCCGGTCATATCTATCCCCCCACAGTAGTCTGAATTACATTCAATACCTATAGTATACTACAAATGCTATATAATTTTCTACTGTACTTTTCATAAAAATGTGATAAAATAAAAATACATAAGTGTCATTTTTGGTGGGAGGTGTCGTTTTGAAACAGGATATGGAGTACAGACAGAAGCAAGTTGAAGAATATAAGCAGGCTATAATGCCTCTTTTGCGTTATCTTCCCTGGCTTGGAAAAAACGCCGGAAAGGAAGTAAGCTCGAATTATTCGGGGAGTGATGTTTCGGAGCATTCCCTTTCCTTCCCTGTATATGATGGTACGTTGATGAATTTTGTGAAAGAGGCGTCTAAGACATCTCTTATGAATCGCAATTACAAATATATCTACGTCCGCAACAATATTCAGAATCATGAGGACGAACGCAGGTTGATTAAGAAGGCCGGAATTCGTGAATGGGATCTTTTGTGTGGTATTTTGTCCAAGTATGTGCTGGGAGGCCGGACCAGAGGTGCACTCTGGAGCGAGGCTGCCACGGAAGGAATTTTTTATCTGGTGCTTGACCAGATGAAATCAATTGTCGAGTACTGGGACAAGCCTATAGATTTGGAAGAACTGTAGGTGTAGCGGAGGAGAGTAATGGGCGAGAAATCGATACAGAAGAAGAAGTATATATTGGAGACTGCCAGAAAGGTGTTCATGGAGAAGGGCTTCAAAAAGGTTACCATGAAGGATATTGTGGAAGCCTGTGAAATCAGTCGCGGCGGTTTATACCTCTACTTTGAAAGCACCAGTCAGATTTTTCTTGAGGTGTTGAGACTGGAGAGTCAGGAAGCAGATGATGTGTTTTCCGACAGTATCACGGAGGATGCCACCGCAGCAGATATTTTGATTCTATTTCTGAAGGAACAGAAGAAAGAGCTTCTTCGCATGAAAAACACGTTGACACAGGCAATTTACGAGTTTTATTTCGAGAATGAGCTCCCTAAGAAAGACAATGTGTTGAAGAAACAGTTTGATTCAGCTGTGAAAATTATCGAGAAATTGATTGAGGCAGGTGTTGAGAACGGAGAGTTCTACTGCGAGGATTGTGAGGGAACTGCCCGCAATATCATGTTCGTGCTGGAAGGCTTGAAAATATCCGCACAGACGATTGGTATCACGGCGGAGGCTGTGGACAGAGAGATCCTCTATATATTGAGAGGTCTGGGCGTTGAGGATGAATAAGTGTTAGGCAGGATGCTTCAGGGGCTTTCGCTCTTGGGGCATTTCATATTATGCGGACAATGAGCTTAAAAAAATATGGAAAAACTAACTAAATTTGTTGTTTTATGCTATTGTGAGAAAAGCGGTTGTGTTGTATAGTGGTAAGTAAGTATGTGCATTTATTTTGGGTGCGCATTTATAGAGTAATGAAGAAACAGATCATAAACATTTCGGAGGAAAAACATGGGCAACGTAAGACGTATCTATGTAGAAAAGAAAGAACCCTTTGCGGTAAAGGCAAAGGAATTGCATGAGGAACTGAGGAATTATTTGGGCATTGAAGTGGAAAATGTTCGTGAATTTATCCGCTATGATGTGGAAAATATTTCAGATGAAGTGTTTGCCAAGGCATGCAAGACTGTATTTTCAGAACCGCCTGTAGACAATTTGTATGAGGAGACCATTGAGATACCCGCTAACGGCAAAGTATTTTCTGTAGAGTTTTTGCCCGGTCAGTTTGATCAGAGAGCTGATTCGGCTGTGCAGTGCGTGCAGTTTTTGAACGAAAATGAGCAGCCTGTCATCAAGACTGCTGTGACATATCTGATTCAGGGAAATCTGTCCGACGAGGAGTTTGACAGAATCAAGGCATACTGTATTAACCCCGTAGATTCCCGCGAGACCGACATGGTGAAGCCTGATACACTGATTACGGAGTTCGAGGAGCCGGCAGATGTTGCAGTGTTTGACGGATTCTGTGAGATGGAAGAGGAGGCGCTTCGGGATTTGTATGATTCCTTAGGTCTGGCTATGACCTTTAAGGATTTCCTGCATATACAGAATTATTTCCGGGATGACGAGAAGAGAAATCCTTCCATGACAGAGATTCGGGTATTGGATACCTATTGGTCCGATCACTGTCGCCATACCACCTTCTCCACAGAGCTTACAGAGGTTGAGTTTGGTGAGGGGTATTATCGTTCCCCCTTGGAGACTACCTATCAGAGCTACCTGGATACCAGAGAAGAGATTTTTGCCGGAAGAGACGATAAATTTGTCTGTCTGATGGATCTTGCTTTGATGGCTATGAGAAAATTGAAAAAAGACGGTAAGCTTGAGGATATGGAAGAGTCCGATGAGATTAATGCCTGCTCCGTAGTGGTTCCCGTTGAAATGGATTATGGCGATCATGTGGAGACCGAGGAGTGGCTTGTGTTCTTCAAAAACGAGACCCATAATCATCCTACAGAGATAGAGCCCTTCGGTGGTGCCGCCACCTGTCTGGGCGGTGCAATCCGTGATCCTCTTTCCGGACGTGGATATGTCTATCAGGCAATGCGTGTGACCGGTGCGGCTGATCCCACAGTGCCTGTTGCTGATACCATGAAGGGTAAATTGTCCCAGAAGAAGCTGGTTCGCGGTGCTGCAAACGGCTATTCCTCCTATGGTAACCAGATTGGTCTGGCTACCGGATTTGTAAAAGAAATTTATCATCCTGATTATGTGGCAAAGAGAATGGAAATCGGTGCAGTTATGGGTGCAGCTCCCAGAAAGAACGTAATCCGTGAAACCTCCGACCCGGGAGATATCATTATCCTGCTGGGCGGTCGTACCGGACGCGATGGCTGCGGCGGTGCAACCGGTTCCTCAAAGGTACATACCGAGAATTCCATTGAGACCTGTGGTGCTGAGGTGCAGAAGGGAAATGCCCCCACAGAGCGTAAAATCCAGAGGCTT
>CAYOHU010000118.1:2091-5999 GCA_964403845.1 uncultured Acetatifactor sp. | reverse complement strand
ACTGCAATCTCACTGATTACGTTAATCGGAAACCAGATCGGCAACCATGGCGGCAGTGGGGAACACATGCCTATCCACAAATCCTTGGGTTTATTAAATTTGATCTTATTGCACCAGATCATCGTGAAGGTCAAAAGACCAAGCGGTAACGTCACGCCGTAATCCGCTGTAGGCGGTCTGAGTCCCAATAAACCGGAAATATTACTGAACAAAATGAAGATAAAGATCGTTCCGATGTAGTTATAGAAAAACTTCGGAATACCCTTCCCCATAGATCCGGCTACCATTCCATCCAGCTTCTCAACGATAAGCTCCACTACATTCTGAAACCCGGCAGGTACTTCGCTTGCCTTTGCCATGCATCTGTTTGCTGCAATGGCAAATCCAATGAGGATTAACAGGACAATCAGGATACACACATGTGATGTTGTTATCCACACTTCATGACCAAAGAAGGAATATTTGCAGATTCCGTGAATCATAAAATCAATATTCTCTGCGGATAACAAAATTCCATGTCCCATACTTTCACCTCCCTTTACATAATTTTGTTTAGATAATTTTGTTGCATAATTTATGAGTAAACGGCTGCAGAAACGCCGCTACCTTCAACCCCATATATGCCAAGAATATCACAAGGGGATTCAAGCTATCCGTTACCATAAACAGGAATAAAATGATAATAAAGGATGCGTAGCGCACCAGATACCCTTTGAAAATCATTTTGTTGGCTTGTTTTTCATCAAAATCCAACGCGCGGTCAAGCGTATGGTACATATGCCCGGCGCTTATCACTGCAAGTGCAATCCCAAACCAGAGACTTACGGCATAGCGTGCCTGATTCTGCACAAAAAACGCTCCCACAATCTGACAGCCAAGCCCCCAAATCACCAGACCAAGCTGCATCTCAAGAAGCGTTCTGTTTATTTTCTTTAACATTTCGATTATCCGCATTCCTGCTGCCCTGCTCCTTTAGCTTGTCCCTCTCAGGCGGTTCCTCATACACCTGCCTCGCCATCCGATAAACATTCTGTCCTCCTGCTGCCGCACCCATGACAAAAAATAAAATCACCAGCCAGCAGGTTCCGAGTTTGTCATCCAGAAACATCCCCAGTACCGTCATGAGACAGATGGGCACCAGCATATTAATCCCAAACTGTGTTACCAGAGCCAGAGAACGGAATACACTTTTATCATAGCTCTTTCTTCGCTTCATGCCGTATCTTATCCCTTCTGCACTATGATTGCACACCTTATTTAGTATTGTGCAGTTTTTAACAAAATATCCCAATCAATAAATAAAGCTATGGTAAATTATAACCAAAAATTCTTTCTTTGTCTAGGGAAAAGCCTCCCAATATACATAAAAAAATATAATCCCCTCCATGCACAGGTCTCTCTAATAGAATACGTGTCCGCCGATATTAATTCCGTTCAATCCCGGTATCGGTGTCCTGAAAAACAGACAGTTTCCGACATTGGTCATACCTGCCATAGCCTCATCCGCAGCTCTGTAGCAATCCGCATTCGCCTTGTTCACGGAAAGCGCCAGTGCCAATCTTCCGCTGGCCACGGGAGAAAACTGGCTCTTTTGATTAATGACTCCTACCACAGAATCAGGGTACACAGAGCTGAGCACCCGGTTTATTACCACGCTTCCGACAGCCAGCTTGCCCTCATAGGGTTCACCACCGGCTTCACAGTAAATCAGATTTGCCAGCAGGCATCTGTCGCCCTCTGCAAAATTAACCTCCGATATATCTCTCCATGCAGAATTTGCTGCCGTCTGAGACATTGCCAGCTCTTCCGCGAGCTTCTTTTTCAGGTAGGCTTCGTCCTCTTCCATTTTTTTAAGCTCTGCCTCGTATGCCCTAGCCTGCTCCTCCGCCTCAGATATTTGATCCGCATAATCTGCTATGGAATTGGACGTCTGACTGATCAGTCCGGAAACCTTACTTCGCTCTGCTTCCGCCATCACCTTAAGATTCCCAAGCTCTGCCATATCAGACTGCAGGAGAGCCTCCTGTTCCTCTATCGCCTGCCGATTCTCTTGGTAAAGAGTCAGCATTTTCTGTTCATACGCAGCAATCTTCTCAAAATAATCTGCCACATTCAGCATCTCCGAAAGACTGCCCGCATTGATTATGGCATTCAGATAGCTGGTGTCATTGCGTTCATACATCTCTCTGACGCGGATGACCATGCAGTCATGCTGCCATTCCTCCGTAGCCCTGGCCTGAGCCAGCGCCGCCTGCGCTTCCGCAATTTCCAGCTCCTTATCCTGTATCTGCCGCTCCAGATTCTCCAGATTGTCACTGACCTGAGACAGCTGGTTATTCAGATGCTTCAATTCTCCCCGCAGGGAACTATGGGTATCCTTCAGCCCCTCCAAATTATCATTGGTCTCTTCCAGCTTGTCTTCCAGTTCGCCCATTTCCTGTTGAACCTGATTGAGCTGTTGTTGGGTACTGCTGGCCTCAGCTACAATTCCGTCGGCTGCTGCCGCAAATGCACTCATCAGGATTGTTATGCACAGAAAGACTGCTATACCATTACGGCTTCTCACAGTTTTAAACCTCTTCCTTCCCGAAATACCTTCTATCCGCTTTATAGTTCCATAGTAATCCGTCTCCCCGTTCTGCTGTAGGGGACACACTCCACACCGGCTGCCGCAAACATCCTCTTGGACGCCATATTCATAGGCGTCCCGTTGTACTTATCGCTATCATAGACCACTGTGCGGATTCCCGCTTGAATGATTGCCTTCGCGCACTCATTACAGGGGAACAGGGACACGTATAATTTGGTTCCCTCCAGAGAACCTCCTCTGTAATTTAAAATGGCATTTAACTCACTATGGGTGACAAAAGGGTATTTGGTCTCATTTTCCTGTCCCTCTCTCTCCCATGGGAAATCATCATCCGAGCAGCCTCGCGGAAAGCCATTGTAGCCCATGGACAATATCTTATTCTCATCGCTGACAATACAGGCTCCCACCTGCGTGTTGGGATCCTTGGACCGCATTCCCGACAGGTGCGCCACTCCCATAAAATATTCATCCCAGCTGATATAATCTTTTCGTTTTGCACTCATATTTTTCCCTTCCGGCCTCTATTTCGTACCAAAAATGCGGTCTCCGGCATCTCCCAGACCGGGAATAATGTAACCGTGTTCGTTGAGCTTCTCATCCAGTGCACCCACATACATATCCACATCAGGATGCGCCTCCTTCATGGCAGCAACGCCCTCCGGAGAAGCAATGATACACATGAAATGAATATTCTTGCAGCCCTTGTCCTTCAGCATCTGAATGGCCGCCACGGAGGATCCGCCGGTCGCTAACATGGGATCCACCACAAACACTTCACGTTCCGCGCAATCTGCAGGCAATTTGCAGTAGTATTCTACCGGCTTCAGGGTATCCGGATCCCGGTATAAGCCAATGTGACCTATTTTTGCTGTGGGAATCAGATTTAAAACACCGTCCACCATACCAAGACCAGCCCGTAAAATCGGAACAATTGCCATCTTTTTTCCCTTCAATTCCTTCGCTGTAGTCCGGCAGAGTGGGGTATCTATCTCCACATCATCCAGCTTCAGATCTCTGGTCGCCTCATAACAGATCAGCATCGCAATCTCACTGATTGTCTGCCTGAAATCCTTGGTTCCTGTATCTTTTCTGCGGATAAATCCGATTTTATGCTGAATCAAAGGATGATCCATCACTACTACCTTTGCCATTTCGTTACCTCCTGCAATTCTTCTCTTCGCGTTCTTACTTTACGAGGATTTCTACTCTTTCTCTATACGAGCAGCCATGTGCTGAATTTTACTGCTTCTCCATGCGAGCGGTCATGTGCTGAATTTTACTGCTTCTCCATGCGAGCGGTCATGTGCTGAATTTTACT
>CAYOHU010000118.1:133-1991 GCA_964403845.1 uncultured Acetatifactor sp. | reverse complement strand
GCTTCTCTATACGAGCAGCCATGTGCTGAATTTTACTGCTTCTCAATCAGTGAAATGCGGCGTTTGTGCTTTTCCTCTGCCGAAAATTCCGTATTCAGGAAGGTTTCTACAATATCAAGTGCCAGATTCGGTCCCACGATGCCGCCTCCCAAAGCCAGCATATTTGCATCATTATGCAATCTGGTCATTTTGGCTGAAAAGCTGTCCTGACAAAGTGCACAGCGCACGCCGGGCACCTTATTTGCTACCATGGAAATACCGATTCCCGTAGTACAAACCACAATTCCCTTCTCACATTCTCCTGATGCAACTGCTTCTGCCGCTGCACGCCCGAATAATGGATAATCGCAGGAATTCTTATCATAGCAACCGAAATCCTTGTATTCGATTCCTTTCTCCTCCAAATATCCGATTACTACCTGTTTCAAATCATAACCGCCGTGGTCACTTCCTAATGCTATCATATCTGCCTCCTTATAAATGCACTATTTTATGTCCTGCCGCCTTTAGCAGGCGGTTCATTATAGCCTGTCCCAATCCGTCCGTTGCAAATCCTTCCGAATAAATTCTGGTGACATTCTCATCATCGAATTCTCTCAGAATCGTATACAAATGCTTTGCAATACTTTGCTCATCATTCCTTCTGCCCACGCTCTTGACCACATCGGCACAGTACCTGTCCAGCATTTCCTCCGTACCGATGACACCAACCTTCTCACCGCAGGTTCGATCCTGTGCGGCATGGGAATTAATATATTCTGCCACCTTCTCCGGTGTTCCTGTTATAATGGTAAGATCTCCCTTCGGCGCGTAATGCCGGTATTTCATCCCCGGAGCTCTGGGAGCCTGCCCGCTGTCGTCCCGCATAATAGTGACATCTGTGTCAACATCTTCCAGAACCTCTCGCAGCATTTTCTCCGTGATGTAGCCCGGTCGCAGGATCTGTGGTGGTGATACTGTCATATCCACAATCGTCGATTCCAGACCGATACCCACCTCGCCTCCGTCTACAATCAGCTCTATTTTCCCCGCCATGTCCTCTTCCACGTACTTCGCCACCGTCGGACTGGGCTTACCTGAGGTATTTGCACTTGGCGCGGCCACATAGCCTCCGCTGTACGCAATCAGCTTTTTCGCAATCGGATTGGACGGCATACGAACCGCAACCGTATCTAACCCCCCCGTGGTCTCAAGGGGAACCGCATCGGATTTTTTAAATATCATGGTAAGCGGTCCCGGCCAGAATTTCTTTGCCAGCTTCTCTGCCTCCCGTGACATTTCCTTCACGATCAGATCAATATCCTCCAACCGATAAATATGCACAATCAACGGATTGTCGGAGGGTCTTCCCTTTGCCGCATAGATTTTTCCGGAGGACTCCTTATTTAAGGCATCTCCTCCCAAACCATAAACGGTCTCGGTCGGGAACGCTACCAGACCGCCACGTCTGATCACCTCTCCGGCCTGCCTGAGACCTTCTTCCTCCTCCGGCAGAAATTCGGAAGTATTCTGTTGTATTTGAATTACTTTTGTTTCCATCTGATAACCAACACCTTCATAGCTGTCTTGCAATATTCTCAAATCGTACCAATAAAAATATGCATACTTGGGTTAAGTATACCATATCTTTTTTGCAAAAAAAACACCGAAGCGTATTTTTTATTTCTTTCCTGCGGTATCTGCATTCAGATCATTCAGATCATTCAGATATCGTAACTATTCAGCACCCCATTCGCAAAATCGTGCTTTCAGCACTTTCCTTTTGCTCATGTGGGGCTTCTTATCATATTGATTTATACAAATTATCGTAACTATTCAGCACCCCATTCGCAAAATCGTGCTTTCAGCACTTTCCTTT
>CAYOHU010000117.1:0-6016 GCA_964403845.1 uncultured Acetatifactor sp. | reverse complement strand
AACAAGCAATTCACAACAGTTCAATTTTAAACTGAAATGCTTCCGATGTCAAGTAGAACTCAGAATATCTTCCAATTGATATGTCATTTTTTTACAATATTTGTGCAATTTGTACCGAAATCACTTTAAATGTCATAATCTGCATGCATGACTTTTCTGATTGTCTCTCCTGAAAAACCCTTTCGCATCAAAAATACAAACAGCTTCTGTTGTTCTTTGTAATCCGTACACTCAGGATTATAATGCTTTTTCTCCAAAAGCTTCCTGATCATAGCCTGTTCATCTGAAGTACCACCCTGGTCTTCCCACTCACTCCATGCCTGTACAACAGTTTCCTTGGATATTCCTTTGGAAAATAAGTCCCGCTCTATTCTCTTCCTGCTCTTTATGTTCTCATTGTAAGTAATATAACTTACCGCATAACGCAAATCATCCGTATAATGGTACGCTTCCACATAGTCCAGGGCCTCTTGTATCACATTATCCGGATAATATCCCTGTGAAAGCTTACTCCGAAGCTGTGCAACCGTATATTCTCTTTCCTTCAACAAATTCATGGCACGAAGCTTTGCTCTCTTGGGCAGCACCTCCTCCATAATCCTCCGGTAATCCTCTTCGTTCAGTTCCTCACCTTCCCGTATCCGGTAGAGACGTAATTCGCCTTTGTACAAAACAAAGGCGAATTCCTGCTCAATATATACTTTACTTCGGGTCTTCGATAGTTCCACAATCTGCGTGACCTTCATACTCCCTTACCTCGATTCTGTGTTACCGGATTCCCAACGTCTTGATCTGCTGCGTTCACAAGCAAATTCCTATCCTATTTCTATCATATTTCTATCATATTTCTATCATATTTCTATCATATTTCTATCCTATTTCTATTCCTCTTCCTCACTCATCGTTTCACTCTTTACGCCATTCAGGCCGAAATGTGCACGCACCTTACCTGCTACCTCAGCACATACCTCTGGATTATCCTTCAAATACTGCTTTGCATTCTCTCGTCCCTGTCCGATCTTATTCCCTTCATAGGCATACCATGCACCGGACTTATTCACAATGTCAATACTTGCTGCCAAATCCAAAATATCTCCCACCATAGAGATACCTTCGCCGAACATGATGTCGAATTCTGCCTCCTTAAAGGGAGGGGCAATCTTATTCTTCACAACCTTAACACGGGTACGATTACCAATCACTTCGCCTCCCTGCTTCAGGGATTCTATTCTTCTGACATCAAGACGTACTGAAGAATAGAACTTCAAGGCACGTCCGCCTGTTGTAGTCTCGGGGTTACCGAACATAACACCGACCTTCTCACGCAGCTGGTTAATAAACACTACGGTACAGTTAGATTTACTAATCACAGCAGTCAGCTTACGAAGTGCCTGAGACATCAAACGTGCCTGAAGACCCACATGGCTGTCTCCCATGTCTCCATCAATTTCTGCCTTTGGCACCAGTGCTGCCACGGAATCCACGACAATAATATCAACGGCGCCGGAACGCACCATAGTCTCTGTAATCTCCAATGCCTGTTCACCATTGTCCGGCTGAGAGATATAGAGATTGTCAATATCCACTCCGATATTCTTAGCATATACCGGATCAAGTGCATGCTCCGCATCAATAAAGCCGGCGATGCCGCCTCTCTTCTGCACTTCTGCAATCATATGTAAGGTAACCGTCGTCTTACCACTGGACTCCGGACCGTATATTTCAACAATTCTTCCCTTAGGAATACCACCAAGTCCCAATGCAATATCAAGACTTAGGGAACCGGTGGGAATGGTCTCCACGTTCATTTGTGCAGAAGGGTCGCCCAATTTCATAACGGTGCCCTTCCCATACTGTTTTTCAATCTGACTTAATGCCGCATCTAATGCTTTAAGCTTTTCACTCTTTTCCATGAATAATCTCCTTTTCGCAAGGAACAAATGTTCTGTTAAGACTAGAATAAAACATTTGTTCGCTTTTGTCAATCCTTTTATTGCTTATTTCTTTGTATCTTTCTACTATAGGTAAACACAATACCAGTCCATTAAAGTTCCCTCAAAGGCATCCCTCCCTCTATTTATTTATCCTGAAACTTTTGGCGAAATGCCCGAACAAAAGAAACTGAAAATTCAGTTATGATTGATAGAAGTATCAGACATAGAAAATGTATCACAAAACTCGCGCATAAGCAAGCACTATGATACATTTTCTATTATTTCTATGCTTTTACTGTATTTTTTATCATATTTTTACTGTATTATTTCATATTTGGAATGTGTTTTTTTCATATTTGGAATGTGTTTTTTTCATATTTTTGCTGTTTTTTTGCATTCCTCATATTTTATTTGCTAATTTTATTTGCTAATTTTATTTGCTAAATGTCACCTTGCTAAAATATTCCAAAATACAACTGCGCATTAATCTCAGTGCAGCAGAGGTTGCAGCCTCTCTGTTCTTTGACCGATTCCCTTGGAAATGAAATTCTTTAACCGTTACATCACCTTTTACACTACAGGCTATATACACAAGACCGGCAGGTTTTTCCTTGGTGCCATCCGGTCCTGCAACTCCTGTGACCGCCACTGCCACATCTGCCTGAGCTGCAAGCGCTGCACCCTTCACCATCTCTTTGGCTGTCTGAGCACTTACTGCACTATACTTCTGTAAGGTAGATTTTTTTACCCCTAACAGCCTTCTCTTGGCCTTATTGGAATAGGTAATAAACCCTGACTTGTATACATCAGATACACCCGGCACATTGACCAATCGCGCTGACAGCATTCCGCCCGTACAGGATTCTGCGCAGGTTACCGTCAATTTATTCGCTACAAGCAGCTCCACCACTGCCTTCTCTAAGGTAACATCTTCATCCGTTGTATAAATATCCGATTGAAAACGGGACTTCAGCTCTTTCACCACCGGTTTGATCAATTTCGCTGCTTTTTTCTTGTCCTCAGCAGAAGCCGTAACCCGTATATGCACCTCACCAGTCTTCGCATAAGTTGCAATTGTGGGGTTGGACTGGTTATCAATCAAGTCCTTTACCTCTGTTTCCACGCGGCTCTCGGAAATCCCACAAATTTTCACAGTTTGGGAGCATATTACTCCGGGTGTCAACTGTTCCAGATATGGTATTACTTTTTCTTCAAACATAGGAATCAGCTCATTGGGAGGTCCCGGTAACAGGATGATTCTGCATCCTTCCGTCTCCATAATGATTCCCGGTGCGGTTCCGTTCTCGTTGTCCAGCACAATCGCCCCCTCGGGAATCATCGCCTGCTTCCAGTTATTATCTGTGGGAATAATATCTCTTCCCGCAAAATATTCCGCAATTCTATCCATGCTATGATCATCTGCATGCAGCTCCTTGCCGCAAACCTTAGCAGCCACTTCCTTGGTCAAATCATCCTCCGTAGGTCCCAGCCCTCCCGACAGAATTACAATATCCGAACGAGATACCGCACAGGAAAGTACCTGTGTCAGCCTCTCCTCATTATCTCCTACCACGGATTGAAAATAGCAGGATAATCCCAGACCGGCACATTTCTCCGCAAGATATGCCGCATTGGTATTCACAATATTTCCCAGTAAAATCTCTGTTCCCACACAAACCAGTTCTACTGTCATGATTTATATCTCCTCATATCCACTGAATAAAAGTAGGTGTTTGCGAATCCCCAAAAACGTGACCATTCTATATGTAGAAGAAACAATTTCTAGAGAAGATACTGCAAAAGCGGCCGGTACCCAGGCGACGTGTTCCAACGCTTTACATACCGATGCCAGCGATGTGTAGCGAGAACGTGCCTTCGTAGAAATGTTTCTTCGGTACATAGAATTCAGAACATTTCATGTTTCGCAATTACCTAACTAAATAAAAGTACTCTGTCCTTCACATTATAACCCACCTTCTGGTAAAATTGCAATGTAGATTCTATTCCTCGTTTACATTCCGAATTTATCTGACATTGGCGTTCCAACCCGGAAAATCGGCTGCAATTCACGAGTGCTTACACAGAGCATTCTATATTGATTTACCCAAACAGCTTCCCTCATATAACATCAAAGCATCATTTTTCAATCCGTTTTACTGTATTGCCTGTAGCAGCTGTCACTTACTATCCTTTCCCTTTGCATTCTCGGGAAATACATATTCCTTTAGTTGAAAATTCGTCTTTGCAAAAGGAATCGCTTTGGAATCGCTTTGGAATCGCTTTTGTCAATTCTAAATTTCACGCCTTTTCAGAACCTGTAAGCTTTCCGGTGTCATTTTTCCGGTCAATTCCAACATATCATTTCTGTTAATCATTTATTCTTCACCCAATCAAAAATGCTCTGCAGGGCGCGCCATCGCATCCTGCAAGCTTCAAAGGCGCTGCGTTAAGAAAATATTTTCCTTCAGGAACATCTGTCAGAACAATCCCCTCCAGCAACACAATCTCTGCCCCCAGCAGAATCTGATGTACTTCCATCGGTGCATCCTTCGGTCCAACTGTCTGACTTTCATTACCGAGAAGCTTGATTTTTGCTTCTGCAAATACTTTTGCCGCTTCCATTGTCACCGTCACATCCCCTGCAATCAGAATACGTTCCCGTGCATCTGCATTTATTGCCTGTTTCAAAATATTCAAAGCATCTTCTGCCGTCACATTCCCTTCCTGTCTGACAACATAACAACTTCCCACAAAGGCATCCATCGCTATCTGATCAATGGACTTACCATCCTTGATAAAATGAAACGGTGCATCTACGTGCGTACCGTTGTGCGCACACATGGAAAATGCCGTTAAATTATATAAATCACCGTTTTCCATGCTATATAATCTTTTGACCGCAGGCATCGGATCCCCGGGAAAAACCTTTGATGATAATACTTCTTGTGAAATGTCAATAATCATGCTCATTCTACCTCCCGAATCGCAGTCAATACTGCTCCCAGCTTTTTTTGTTTTTCCAGAAAGGACTTTAAATCGATACCCAAATCATCAGGACCGGTGGAATTAGCAAATGTATTATATCCCACAAATCTTCCATCCTCATAGCGCAGGGTTACAAAATGTGCACCAAATTTAAGCTTTCTTCTCCCATAAAAAAATAAAATTGCCACGTCACTGTTCTTTACTGCTTGGTCAAATTGATTTTTCTTGATTGTCACTTTCACCTTAAAGCCTTTTTGCCAAAAGTAAATTGCAGGTCCAAGCAGGAACGTTCCGAAATTGCCATTGATCAACGGAACCTGACATTCAAAATAACGAATTAATTTCTTTGGTTCGGCGTTATGCCCCATTAAAAGAAGGGCATTATAGGTTGCAATCCAGCCACAGCCGGTAGCAGCACTGGCTCGAAGCCCATAGCGCCACTGACCTTTGGGTATTCTATGTTGATTATAAATCAAATCATCCGTTTTTCCTGCCATATATGCTCCCAACCCTGATGCGCAAGTAGCCCGTCATCCCTTCAATAGCTCTTTACCTTACTCTCCACTAATCTATCCCCCTCATACACTACCTTCACCGTGAAGAATCCGGCATTATCCAATAGCTTTTCCAGGAAAATCCGGTCCCCTTCCCAGGTGGGTAAATCCAGAATTTTGTCCTTATCCACCCATTCCAGGTCTCCCTCATTACAGTTTCCGATTTCTCCCGTAAACGCATCTGCGGTGAACAGATACATATACTCCGTTTCCCATTTATCGGACACAAAAGTTATCACCGCTCTCAGTCTGTAGCTTGTGAGTGTCAGGTCTGTTTCTTCCTTTACCTCCCGCAAAAGGCATTCTTCCGGAGTCTCGTTTGGCTCAAACTTGCCTCCCACACCAATCCACTTTCCTTCGTTTAAGTCATTTGCTTTTTTTGTCCGATGCAGCATCAGATATTTATTTTCTTTTTCGATATAGCAAAGTGTCGTATTCACCATTCCTGCTCCCTACTTTTCTTACTACTTTTCTTGCTACTTTTCTTGCTACTTTTCTTGTTTTTCATTTAAATAGGGGTAATTTCCATTCTTCATCCCTACT
>CAYOHU010000116.1:0-6068 GCA_964403845.1 uncultured Acetatifactor sp. | reverse complement strand
GTTTGGTATGGAGCTGATGAGCAAGTCCATCGAAAAGGTGGCAGGTGCCAAGCTTCGTCATATTTTGGAAATCTTTACAACCAATCGATTTGCAGGATTGTTCGTGGGTATTATTTTTACCGGAATTATACAGTCCTCCTCGGCCTGTACCACGATGGTGGTCAGCTTTGTAAATGCAGGACTGATGAATTTAAGTCAGGCAGCGGGGGTGATCATGGGTGCGAATATCGGTACCACGGTTACCTCTCAGCTGGTGTCTGTGAATTTGTCTGAGATTGCACCGATTATTCTATTGGTTGGTGTGGTAATCAGTATGTTCTCCAGCAAGCAGAATGTGAAGCAGCTGATGGAGGTTGTTATCGGATTCGGTGTTCTGTTCGTGGGCTTACAGACGATGTCGAGTGCAATGGAGGGCTTCCGCGACGAGCCGCAGGTGGTGGAGCTTCTGGCATCTCTTACCAATCCTTTTCTGGCGACCCTGACCGGATTTATACTGACAGCTATTATTCAGAGCTCCTCCGTAACGGTCAGTATTGTGTTATTAATGGCGAATCAGGAGCTGCTTCAGCTGCCGATTACCTTGTTTATTATCATGGGCTGTAATATCGGCTCCTGTGTGACTGCACTTTTGGCATCCCTTTCCGGCAAAAAGGACGCGAAGAGAGCAGCCATGATTCATTTTCTGTTCAATGTGATTGGTACGATATTGATGTACATTGTATTGCTTTTGGCTCAGGATCCCATTGTGAGGATGATTCAGGCTATCTCCGCAGATAACGGCAGGTTTGTAGCGAATGCCCATACCATTATCAAGGTGACACAGGTAATTGTTCTCTTCCCGTTTGCTAACTTGATTGTGAAGCTTGCATGCCTGTGTATCCCGGGTGAGGATAAGAAGGTAAATTACCGCGAAAGCTATCAGCTGAAATATATCGGAGAAAAGGTGGTTTTTAATCCTGCAACTGCAGTGGTTGAAGTCGTTAACGAGCTTGAGAGAATGGCTTCTCTGGCAAATGAAAATCTGAATCGTGCAATGAATGCGCTGATTACGCTGGATGAGGAGGATATTGAAGAGGTTTATGAGGTTGAGAAGAATATCAATTTCCTGAATCATGCCATTACTGATTATTTGGTGAAAATCAATCAGAGTACTCTGCCGATTGAGGATTTAAAAAGCATCGGAGCTTTGTTCCATGTGGTCAATGACATTGAGCGCATCGGTGATCATGCAGAAAATGTGGCAGATGCAGCCAGACAGCGTAAGGAAGACGGAATCTCTATCAGCAAAGAGGCACAGAGAGAGCTGGGCGAGATGCTGGAAATGGTTAATACAATCATCCGGTATGCTGTTGATATGTTTGTCAGAAGCGATGAGACACATATGCAGGATATCATTGCATTAGAGGATAAGGTGGATGAAAAAGAAAGGGAATTGCAGCGCACCCATGTGGAACGTCTGACCAGAGGGGAATGTACGCCGGAGGCAGGTATGATTTTCTCCGATATTGTATCCGGCCTGGAGCGCGTTTCGGATCATGCCACGAATATTGCTTTTTCCATTACTGCAGAGGAAGTGGAAGCAGAAGAAAAATAATGACATAAAAAAAGATAAAAAACGTTTTTATTATTGACTTTTCTTGTGTTTTAGTGTCATATAGTAGATGGGGTGTGATGAAACTAAGACTCGAAAGGAGCAATTATTGCGATGAATACAAAGGGTGGTGTGATTGCCGGGGATGCAGTAAAAGTATGGATGACGTCTACGGAAAAGGCCGGTGATATGTCATGGTACAAGCAGCCGACTGAAATGGCAAATAAGATGAGTCAGAAGGATGCCCTGCCTTTAACGGCAGTGGACTGTCAGGATATGACAACGTTTACGGTCAATCCGGACAAAGAGTATCAGCAGATTCTCGGATTTGGTACTTCTTTGGAAGAGGCAACGGTTAATAATCTGGTGAAGCTTACACCGGAATTGCAGGATGAGTTTCTGAGGAGACTGATAGACCCGGAGCAGGCGGGTATGACGTTGCTGCGTGTGACAATCGGCACCTCGGATTTTACCTCGAAACGATTCTACACCTATTATGATGCTGCAGAGCTTACGGAAGAAAATGCAATTTCGGAGAACGGAAGGCTGGTACCGGACTGGAATAATATAACAGGAAAGGGTTTTTCCATTCAGAAGGATCATGATTATAAGATTATTGATACCATAAAAAAAGTACAGGCTTTGGCCAAAGAGTACGGAGTAGAGGATGAGGTTCATTTCTTTGCATCCTCTTGGACTCCTCCGGGATGGATGAAGACAGAAACCGAAACCAGTAAGAAACATGCGGATAATGAATTGTTGCTTAAGGCAGGGGCTTTGAAGGATGAATACATTGAAGCCTTGGCAAAGTATTACGTAAGATATCTGGAGGAGTATGCCAAACTGGGTATCAGTATCTATGCCATGACCCTTCAAAATGAGCCGCGACTTGAAATTGATTATCCCAGCTGTGCCATGGACGGCGTTCAGGAGGGAAAGCTTGTGATTGCCTTAAAGAAGGCAATTCAGGAAAGTCAGGTGCTTACTCCGGAGCAAAAGCAGATTAAGCTGTGGGCGTATGACCATAATGCGTCAGATGCCTATGCCTTCACGGAGGAGCTGTTAAGTGTAGAGGGAGCCAATGAGGTATTGGATGGTATTGCATTTCATGACTATGCAGGAGATCTCTCTGTGATGCAACAGGTATTGGATGAATTGCTCAACAAGGGAGAGAAAAAGGATCAGGTTGTGAATCTGACAGAGCGTTCTGTTTGGGGAACGGCAGGTGCAAATTCAATTATTACGTATCTGCGAAACAGTGCGATCAGCTATAATTCATGGGTGACAATGCTTGACAGTAATGTGGGAATCCATCAGTGGGTAGGTACTCCGGATCCCACGATGTTTGCACGTGAGGCTGAAAGCGACAGTGTGTATTGGGCAATGCCGGAATATTATATCACGAGTCAGTTTTCTAAATTCATCAGACCGGGCTATGTGCGTGTAGCCTCAGAGGAAGGCTCGACAGAAACGGTCAGAAATGTTGTATTCAAGAATCCCAAGACCAATGAGCTGGCAGCCGTTGTGGTGAATGCCACCGATACAGAACAGAATTTCAAATTTGTATGTGGTGCAACACAGTTTGCGGCAGCCCTTCCGGCTCAGACGGTAGCCACCTACGTATGGACAGTGGCAGAATGATAGATATGCCGCAGTTTTGTGTCCACGGCCCGGAGTTCGCAGGTTATGGAAAGAACATGGTTATTAATATGTAATTATGGAGTGTCTCGGAGTCAATGAACGGCTTCGGGGCACTTTTTTGACTTGAAAATTGAAATATTGCTGAAAAATTAAGAAAAATTAAGGAAAAATATGGAAATTATTGACAGTCGGGTAATCTCTTTGTATAATCAAAGGCAGGCGTAATAAATTTGTAACAAAGATGTAACTAAATTGGGAAGATGCATCTTAAAAGAAAGGTTATTTATGAATAGAAGCAGAAGGATTTCAAAAGGGATAAAGGTAGTATCAGCGGGTCTGGCGCTTTGTCTGGCTATGGAGCCGGTGCAGGCGATGGCGGCTGAGAATAACATGATTTTACAGGCGGCCGGAGTGTCCTCCATTTTGGAGATGAGCCTTACGGTGGAAGAATATATGGAGGCAGCAGAACAGGCAAAGGGCGCAATGTGGGGATATACCAATCTTGGTATTGCGAAGGTTGAGGAAGGAAATCTCAACGTTCGTGCAGAAGCATCCACAAGCGGCAAATTAGTAGGTAAGATGCCTAAGAATGCAGCCTGTGAAATTTTAGAGGATGACGGAGAGTGGGCACATATTAAATCCGGCGAGGTGGAAGGCTATGTTAGTATGGAATTCCTGCTGACAGGTCCTGATGCAAAATTAAAGGCAAACGAGCTGGTTCGCAAGGTAGCCACAGCGAATACAGATTCCCTGAACATCAGAGCGGAGGCAAGTACGGACAGTACTGTTTACACGCAGGTGTTAAAGGGTGAAGAGCTTGAGTATGTAGAGACACTGGATAACGGTTGGGTTAAGATTTCCCTTGATGGTGAGGATGCCTATGTTTCTGCAGAGTATGTCACTGTAGAGGAAAAGCTGGATACAGCCATTACGATGACAGAGCTGCTGTATGGAGAGGGTGTTTCCGATGTGCGTGTAGATCTGGTTGAATATGCAAAGCAGTTTTTAGGAAATCCCTATGTATGGGGCGGTACAAGCCTTACCAAGGGAGCTGACTGCTCCGGCTTTGTACTTAGTGTGTTCAAGAAATATGGCGTGAAGCTGAGCCACCATTCCGGTACGCAGGCAAAAGAAGGAACCAAGATTTCGACCTCGGAATTGTTACCCGGAGATTTGGTTTTCTACAGCAATAGTAGCGGCACCATTAATCACGTGGCAATCTATATCGGCGGAGGAAAGGTAATTCACGCGAGCAGTCCTAAGTCCGGTATCAAGATCAGTAAGTACAATTATCGTACTCCGGTGAAATGTGTAAGAGTGCTGTACGACTAAGCTGTGAGCTGTATTTTAAGGATTGTATTTTAAGGACAGAAAATAATAGTTTACATTCAGAACGTGTTGTGATATACTGGTTCAGTGTGAATTCAGCCGATGCTCAGATTCGGGACACTCCGACCCTGTCTTAGTGTCAGGCGATTTAGTTCATCATAAGGAGGAAAAGAAAATGATTTCTAAAGAGAAGAAAACAGCAATTATGAACGAGTATGCCAGAACAGCTGGCGATACCGGTTCACCTGAGGTGCAGGTTGCAGTATTAACCGCAAGAATTCAGGAGTTAACTGAGCACTTAAAGGAGAATCCTAAGGATCATCATTCTCGCCGCGGTATGCTTAAGATGGTAGGTCAGAGACGTGGTCTTTTGGAGTATCTGAAGAAGAAGGATATTGAGAGATATCGTTCTCTGATTGAAAGACTTGGTTTGAGAAAATAATGCTGCTTGGAAGCGGAGCATGTCGGATGTCCGACACTCCGCTTTTAGTGCATCAAAGGAAACAAAACAGGAGCAGACGGAGCCCCCGAGACCGCTGAAAAGAGTGGATACACAGGAAAACAGTTTATACACAGGAAAACAGTAATTGCCCGCTGTATATGGTCTTTTCAGTAGTTTCGGTACTCTCTGTTCCTGCAAATCAGATTACCGCAATGAGCGGTGAACAGGAGGAAACTATGTATCAGAGTTACAAAATGGACCTTGCCGGTCGTCCTTTGGTTGTAGACATCAACCGTGTGGGCAAACAAGCTAACGGATGTGCATTCATGCACTACGGCGATACCACTGTATTGTGTACCGCAACTGCTTCCGAAAAACCCAGAGAGGGAATTGATTTCTTCCCCCTGAGCGTAGAGTACGAAGAAAAATTATACGCTGTAGGTAAGATTCCCGGCGGCTTTAATAAGAGAGAAGGAAAGGCCAGTGAAAACGCTATCCTGACCAGCCGTGTAATCGACAGACCTATGCGTCCCTTGTTCCCCAAGGATTACAGAAATGATGTAACCTTAAATAATATGGTAATGAGTGTTGATCCTACGTGCCGTCCTGAGCTGGTGGCAATGATCGGTGCAGCAATCGCTACCTGTATTTCAGATATTCCATTTGATGGTCCTTGTGCCATGACTCAGATGGGAATGGTTGACGGAGAATTGATTGTGAACCCTTCTCAGGAGCAGTGGAAGAATGGTGATTTGAGCCTGACTGTAGCTTCTACCAAGGAAAAGGTAATCATGATTGAGGCAGGTGCTAATGAAGTGCCTGAGGACAAAATGATTGAGGCGATTTACATGGCTCATGAAATCAACCAAACGATTATCGCTTTTATTGAGAAAATCGTTGCAGAGGTTGGTAAGAAGAAGCATGAGTATACAAGCTGTGCAATTCCTGCTGAAATGTTCGAGGAGATGAAGAATATCGTTACTCCCGAAGAGATGGAGGAGGCTGTATTTACTGACGATAAGCAGACCCGTGAAGAGAATATTCGTGTCATCACAGCTAAATTAG
>CAYOHU010000115.1:0-6072 GCA_964403845.1 uncultured Acetatifactor sp. | reverse complement strand
CAATTATATAGGTCATTATAGAAATCGTAAAGGGCTTCTTTTAAATTATTGTCAAAAGAGTAATGGGCCAGTGTCTCAAACAATCTGGAGGAACTAAAGTAAATCACGGCGCAGCCTCTCTTTAGCAGTTCACCGGCTACACAACCGGACAAGAAGCTCTTTCCCGTTCCTACTGTACCATAAAAAAACAGATTATGGTAGTCCTGTTCGAAGTTTTGTACAAAATCCTTGCAGATTGTCACTGCTTTTTTGAAACGGTTCAGATCCTCTTTGTCATAGTAAGCATAGGAAAGTGTAGAAAAATTTTCTGTTTCGATTATTTCCCGAATATTGGACTGATCATACAAAAGTGCAATCTCCTGATTGCGGAAGCAATGACATTTGGTCTGTAAACCGTCTGTAGTCTGCAAAAAGCCGGTGTCGCGGCAATCGGGACAATCATAGATTGGCTCCAGATAATCCTTGGGATAACCGTAATCTGCCAATAGCTTTGCTTTGCGGGCAGCGATATCCTGCAGGGAAGCATGCACCTTTTCCATGGCATTCTCTTCACCATTGATCACCGCTCTGGCAAGGCTGACTGAGACACCTGCTACGGAGTCATCCAGCTCTTCGTAGCCCGGTATGCGATTGTAGATTAGTCTGCGGCGTTCCTCAGACTGATGACGGTTGCGGTCTCTGGTCTGTTCATATCCCTTGATAATGGAATCATATTGCATTTTATTCAATGCCATGCTGTGCCTCCTTCCGGTGTATAAAAGTACACGGTAGTATACGGCAATGAGCGCTTAATTGCTGAGAAGCTCCTTCTCCAGCTCATCAAAATCGTAATGGTTCTGTGTAAACTGATTGAATTTGTTGGCAGAGCCTGTCTGCTTTGCGGTGCTGTGGCGTTTTTGATAGATATCATCAATCTTGTGAATATCTGCCCTGTGGTGGACATTCTCACGCTTCCAGTTGCTCAGAATCCCCTCCGCATATTCAAAACGGTGGCGGTCGGTAGCCATAACAGTCCGCTCGCACGCTTCCAAAATAATCTCGGTGCTGAAGCCGTATTCCTTGGTCCAACGGTTGATGTATTCCATTTCCTTGGCGGTAGGGGAGCTGCTCTTGCCCAGCTCATTCATGATAGTGTAGACACTCTTGTCATATTTGGTGGAGTATTTCTGAGCCTGCTTCGGGGTGGAAATTCCCTCCTCTGCCCAGTTGACAGCCACCTTTTCTATGTATTTGAAATCCTTCTTACCGCGATCCACGCAGTACTGAAGCAAATAGTCGATCAGATCATCTGAGAAATGAAGCACATCCGTGAAGAACAGGATGGATTTCATCTCGGAGGGAGTCAGCGGTTTACCGATGTAGGACTCTGCAATAAACAGAAGCTGTGAGGTCTGCTCCCTGCTTTTAAATTCCCGAAGCTGGTCGGGGGAGTAAGCAGGCTTTGCCGTATTTATCTGCGGAACGGAGCCCGGGTAAGCAGGCTTTGCCGTATTTATCTGCGGAGCGGAATCCGAAGGAGCAGGCTTTGCCGTATTTTTCTGCGGAGCGGAGTCCGAGGGAGCAGTCAAATCACGCAGATGAATGCCGGTGAGGTTCTTTTCCTCGTCGTAATCCAGATCCAAAAGCTCCTTCTTCTCCCAATATTTTAAGGCACGGTTAACATCCTTCTCGGTGTGATTGAATTTATCTGCGATATCGGACACACTGGTAGCCTGATTTGCGTTCAGCATGCGGATCAGATAGAGATAGATCTTTAACTGAGCATCGTTAGCGTCTGCCATATATTCATCAATAAAACGGTTGGACACAACAGTGGAATCTACATAAGTATCCTTATAAATTGTCAAGCGTGCCATAGTATCCCAATCCTTTCAGCTTCCATACCCGTGCGACCTTTGCCCATGCCGGACGAGCAAGTCACAGTATATCATAAGGATTTCAAAAAAGAAATAGTCAAATTTCCGAAACCAAAGAGCACTGCAAAAAAGTGTCAGAATGTGAAAAATGTGGATAATGTGGATAAAAAAATTCGGTTAGCCGCAAATGCTGAAAACATAAGCGTTCCCGAAGCAAATCACGATAAAAAATATCCACGGGAAAAAAGAAATTATCCACAGGGAAAGAAATAATTTTCGTAATTTCGCCTGTGGATAATGTGGATAATTAGATTCCGAGGAGATTTTCTCCGATTTTATGCACGTCTCCGGCACCCATAGTTATCAACAGGTCACCGTTTATGCAATTTTCCAATAAGAAATTTTCAATTTCATCAAAGGTCGGGAAATAGAAGGCTTCATGTCCCAGAGCCTCCAGCTCCTTTTTCAGTGTTTCGGAGCTGATTCCCAGCGAGTCCGTTTCCCTTGCCGCATAAATGTCTGCCAGTATGACCTTGTCGGCGAGGGAGAGAGCCTGCGCGAAATCCTTAAGGAAGGCCTTCGTGCGGCTGTAGGTATGCGGCTGGAAGACACACCAAAGTGTTTTGTGGGGATAGTTCGCAGCAGCGGACAGGGTTGCGGTAATTTCCGTGGGATGGTGTGCATAATCATCTATCACAGTGATCCCACCGATGGTTCCCTTGTATTCAAAGCGTCTGTCCGTGCCACTGAAGGAATGAAGCGCATCCGCAGTAATGCTGTTGTCAATGCCCAGTACATCCGCCAGAGCGATGGCAGCCAGAGCGTTGCTGACATTATGCTCTCCGGGCACCTTTAGGCGGAAGCTCCGTACGGGTTCGTCCCCATGGCGGAGCAGAAAGGAGGGATGACCGAAGGAGTCGTATTCTATTTGCTCCGGATAATAATCCGCCGGAGCACCCTCGCAGGTATTGCGGGAATTACAGTAGGTGACGACTTTGCAGGGAAGCTCCTTTGTAATCTCGCTGTAATTAGGAATCGCACCATTGATGATGAGACACCCGTCGGCAGGAAGAAGATCGGCAAATTTGCGGAAGGAATGGCGAATATCCTCCAAATCCTTGAAAAAGTCCAGATGATCCTCCTCTATATTAAGAATAATTCCGATTTTGGGAAAAAACTTCAAAAAGCTGTTGGTGTATTCGCAGGCCTCGGTAACGAAATAGCCGGAGCTGCCTACCCGGATATTGCCTCCGATGGATTTCAACATCCCACCGATGGATAGGGTGGGGTCGGTGCCTGCCTTGAGCAGGATGTCACTGACCATGGAGGTAGTGGTAGTCTTGCCATGGGTACCGCTGATCGCAATGGGAGTATCGTAGTTCTTCATGAGCTGTCCTAAGAGCTCAGCGCGGGAAAGATAGGGAATCCCTCTCTCGCGGATTGCCTGAAATTCCAGATTGTTTTCGTGAACGGCACTGGTCAGAACCGCACAGTCGATATCGTCTGTGATGTGGCCGGCGGATTCCCCGTATTTGACCGATATCCCCTTTGCCTCCAACGCCTTGGTAATAGGCGACGAGTGCCAGTCGGAGCCTGATACCTGAAAACCGGCATCTGCCAGAATTTCTGCCAGACCGCTCATGCTGATACCGCCGATACCCACGAAATACACGGAAACGGGATGATTAAAATCTATTTTGTACATGCTTACACTTCCTTTTTGGATTGATAACGCCCGGCCGATAGTGCTATCAGGTGCTGCGTCATAATACATTATATACATATCCCGGTTAAAAAACAAATAGTAAATGAAAATGTTAAAAGGCAAAACCGACATTATGACCGAGAAAGTGTGCATACAAAAAAACATAAAGGGCAATATCCCTAAAAATTAAAGGAAAAAACAAGAAAATATGTAAAATATAACCACAAAAAATGCAAAATCAGCAAAATAAATGTCAATAAATATTCACTTTCGTAATTGTGTGTGATATAATGAGCGCAAGGAAGCCGGCGCACACAAAGCCTGTTCAAAGCGGTCGGTGAAGGACGATTACAAGCATGAAACACGTATCGTGACAGAATAATAATACAAGGAATAGGGTTGAGGTGAGGATATGATTAAAAAAGAAATGATTGCCATGTTATTGGCCGGCGGACAGGGGAGCCGCCTGGGAGTATTGACCTCCAAGGTTGCAAAGCCCGCCGTCTCCTTCGGTGGAAAGTATAGGATTATTGATTTTCCCCTTTCAAACTGTATTAACTCAGGAGTAGATACGGTAGGTGTGCTGACCCAGTATCAGCCCCTGCGCTTAAATACGCATATCGGTATTGGTATCCCGTGGGATCTGGATCGGAATATCGGTGGGGTGACGGTATTGCCCCCCTATGAGAAGAGCACGAGCAGCGAATGGTACACCGGTACGGCAAACGCGATTTATCAGAATCTGGAGTATATGGAAAGCTTTCATCCGGAGTATGTGCTTATTTTGTCCGGTGACCATATCTATAAGATGGACTACGAGGTGATGTTGGATTTTCACAAGGCAAAGGGCGCGGAGGTGACTATTGCGGTGATGCCGGTGCCTATGGAGGAAGCAAGCAGATTCGGTATCATGATTGCGGATGAGAATAAACGCATCACGGAATTTGAAGAGAAGCCGGAGCACCCCAGAAGTAATCTCGCCAGCATGGGTATTTACATATTTAATTGGAAAACCCTGAAGGAAGCGCTGATTGCAATGGCAGAACAGCCGGCACTTGATTTTGGTAAGCATGTGATTCCCTACTGCCATGAGAACGGAGCCCCGCTGTACGCGTATGAGTTTACCGGCTACTGGAAGGATGTGGGTACACTGAACTCCTATTGGGAGGCCAATATGGAGCTGATTGATATTGTTCCGGAGTTTAATCTCTATGAGGAATATTGGAAGATTTACACCAAGAGTGAGATTCAGCCGCCGCAGTATATCGCAGATAACAGTATGGTGGAGCGCAGTATCATTGGCGAGGGCTCGGATATCTGCGGAGAGGTATATAATTCCGTGATTGGTTGTGGTGTTACCATCGGAAAAGGGACGGTGGTGCGGGACTCCATTATTATGAATCATACAGTAATTGGAGAGAATTGTGAGCTGAACAAGGCAATCGTAGCGGAGGATGTGGAAATCGGTTCCAATGTCAGACTGGGTATCGGAGAGGAAGCGGAAAACGAAACTGCTCCCCATATCTATAATCACGGAATCGTCACGGTAGGGGAAAAGAGTGTAATCCCGAAGGGCGTTTCCGTCGGCAAAAACACAGTGATTTTCGGAGTGACTTCGGCTGCGGATTACAAGGATTCCTATCTTGCAGGCGGCAAAACATTGATTAAGGCAGGTGAAGCGTAGTGAGAGCAATCGGAATTATTTTGGCAGGCGGAAGCAATCACAGAATGGGGGAATTGTCACGGAAGAGAGCAATCTGCGCAATGCCCATTGCGGGAAGCTATCGGAGTATCGATTTTACCCTGAGCAATATGTCCAATTCGCATATTCAGAAGGTTGCAGTGCTGACCCAGTACAATGCCAGAAGCCTGAATGAGCATCTGAATTCCTCGAAGTGGTGGGATTTCGGACGAAAGCAGGGTGGACTGTATGTCCTCACCCCGGAAATGACGGCTGACAGCAGCAATTGGTATCGGGGAACGGCTGACGCTATTTATCAGAATTTAAGCTTTTTAAAGAACAGTCATGAACCCTATGTCGTGATAGCGTCCGGTGACGGCGTATATAAGATGGATTTCAATAAGGTGTTAGAGTATCACATCGCGAAAAAAGCGGATATCACCGTGGTTTGCCGCGACATGGGAAAGGATACTGAACTGGAGCGCTTTGGCACGATACGGATGAATGAGGAGTATCGGATTGAGGAATTTGAAGAGAAGCCCCTGTTAGCCAAGACCAGAACCGTCTCCTGCGGTATTTACGTGCTCCGTCGTCGCATGCTGATTGAAATGCTTGAGAAATGCGAGGAGGAGGATCGGTATGATTTTGTGAAGGACATCCTGATCCGTTACAAGGATATCAAACGTATTTACGGGTACAAGATTACGGAGTATTGGAAAAACATCGCGTCTGCCAGGGATTATTTTAATACCAATATGGATTTTTTGAAGCCCGAGGTGAGAAATTATTTTTTCAGGCAGTATCCTGATATTTATTCCAAGGTGGATGAT